>DATLZL010000554.1:0-3128 GCA_035574035.1 Binatia bacterium
CGCGCGGGGCCCGGAGCCCCGAGCGCTCCTGCAGGCGCTCGTCGGCGCCGTCGAGGCCACCCGCGACCGCCTCGACGGCGCCGACGCCATCGAGTGGGGGGCGCTCTCGGTGCTGGTCGAGCGCATGGTCAGGGCGCTGGAGGACTCCGACGACCTGTTCTGGGCCGCCCAGTCCCCGGAGGGAGCGGTGGCGCGCGACTGGGTGGCGCTCCACCAGGCCCGCGTGTGCGCCCTGGCGCTGAAGCTCGGGCTGACGGCGGGCTGGGAGCGCCGGCGGCTCGTCGAGCTCGGCCTGGCCGCCTGCGTGTTCGACGCCGGCCTCTGGCTCCTGCCGGCGGAGACGCTGCGGCACCTGGACGCGCTGGACGCCGACGAGCAGGCGCGGTACCGTGCCCATCCCCGGGCCGGCGCCGACGTCGTCCGGCGCTGGCGGCCGCCGTTCGAGGGTCTGGTGGACGCCGTGCTCCAGCACCACGAGCGCGAGCGCGGTCAGGGCTTCCCGCAGGGGCTGGCCGGCGCCGACATCCACCCGTACGCGAAGGTGCTGGGCCTGGCCGACACCTACGCGTGGCTCACGCGGCCGCCGGGGCCGCGGCCCGGCCTGCGCCCCCACGACGCCGTGCGCGAGATCCTGCGGGCCAAGAACGAGCTGTTCGCCGGGCCGCTGGTGAAGGCGCTCCTGTCGGAGATCACCGTGTTTCCCCCCGGAACCCTGGTGAGGCTCAACACCGGGGAAGCGGGCCGCGTCGTGGCCGTGAACCCACGGCACCCGCTGCGGCCGCGCATCGAGGTGCTGGAGGACCGCCACCGCCGCCCGGCCGAGCCCCGGGTCCTCGACCTCTCCGAGGCGCCGTTCCTCTACATCACCGGCTCGGTGGCCGAGGAGGAAGGGAGGCGCTAGTGGCGCAGTACGAGATGAACCTGCGCGACGCCTGGCTCATCGTTCGCCGGCGCCGGTTCATCGTGCTGGCCTCCACGGTGCTGGTGACGCTCTTCAGCGTCTGGTTCGCCCGCCAGAAGGTCCCCGTCTACGAGGCCACGGCGGCGGTGAAGTTCGAGCAGTCCACGGCCCTGTCGGGCTTGCTGGTCGAGGTCCTCTCCTACTCGTCCGCCGACTCGATCGAGACCCAGGCGACGCTGATCCGGAGTTACCCCATCCTGGAGGAGGTGGCCCGCCGCCTGGGTCGCCTGCCGCCGGCGGGGAGCGGGCCGGCCGGGCGCCTGTCCGAGACCTACACCGCCGTGCTCGAGGGGCTGGCGGCCCGGATCCGGACCCACCGGGTGCCGAACACATCCATCCTAGAGATCACCGCCGGCGCCGCGGACCCCCGCGAGGCCCGCGACCTGGCCAACACCGTCGCCGAGGCCTACCGCGACTACAACCGCAACGTCCGCAACGCCCGCATCACCGAGGCGCGCAAGTTCATCGAGGCCCAGCTCAAGGAGGTCGAGGCCCGGGTCCGGCGGGCGGAGGAGGAGGTGTGGGCCTTCCGGGAAGCCAACCGCATCCTCGCCCCCGGCGCCGAGTCCTCGGTGCTGGTGTCGCTGTTCACCCAGCTGCGGGGCGAGATCGAGAGGACCCGCCAGCAGCGCACCGAGCTGGAGCTGGCCCAGCAGCGCCTGGCCCGGACCGACGGGGCGAGCCCGGGCGAGCGAATCTTCGTGGACTCCACGAACCCGGCGCTCCAGCGGCTGCAGGCCACCCAGGTCGAGCTGCTGCTGGAGCGCAACAACCTGGCGCTGGAGGTGACCGAGCGCCACCCCCGCCTGCAGGCGATCGACGATCGCTTGCGGGAGGTGCGGGCGGAGATGCGGCGCGAGGTGGCGGCCCAGATCGCCCTGCTCCGCAGCCGGGAGGAGATTTTGAACCGCCAGATGGGCGAGCTGCTGCAGAAGAACCGCGAGCTGCCGGCCATCGAGCTGGGCCTGGCCCGCCTGCAGCGCGACGCCAAGCTCAACGACGACCTGCTGACGCTGCTCAAGACCCGCCACCAGGAAGCCCTGATCAAGGAGTCCGAGTCTATCGAGGAAGTGACCATCGTCCGCCCGGCCACCGAGCCCACCGCGCCGGTCGGCGGCGAGACGCTGAACACGGTGCTGGTCGGCGCCCTGCTCGGGCTGATGCTGGGGCTGGTGCTGGCCTTCGTGCAGGAGACGCTCGATACCTCGATCGGGACGATCGAGGACGTGGAGTCGTACCTGCAGATCCCGGTGCTCGGCATCGTGCCCCACATCGACACCCGGGAGGCCACCGGACGGCTCATCGAGCGACGGCCGGGCCTGGCCGACATGGATCCCGAGGCGCTGCAGAGCCACGCCCTGCTCATCACCCACTTCGACCCGAAGTCGCCGGTGGCCGAGGCCTACCGCACCCTGCGCACGAACATCCAGTTCATGCGCCTGGAGCGCCAGGGCAAGGTGCTCGTCTTCACCAGCCCCACGCTGCAGGAGGGCAAGACGACCACCATCGTGAACCTGGCCATCACCATGGCCCAGAACGGGCAGCGCACGCTCCTCGTCGGCGCCAACCTCCGCCGCCCCAGCATCCACCGCTTCTTCGGCATCGACCGGGAGCCGGGGCTGTCGGACATTCTGGTCGGCAACGCCCGCTGGCGCGAGTGCATCCGGACGGTGGCCGACATCCTCATGGGCCGCTTCGAGATGGAAGACATCATGGCCGCGCCCGGGCTCGACAATCTGCACATCATCGAGGCCGGCCCCATCCCGGCCAACCCCTCGGAGCTGCTGTCCACGCCGGCCATGGCCCAGTTCCTGCGCGAGGCGCGCGAGGAGTACGACATCGTCCTGATCGACACGCCGCCCGTGCTGCCGGTGACGGACTCGGCGATCGTGGCCGCCCAGGCCGACGGTGTCGTGCTGGTCTACCAGGCGGGCAAGGTCGGCCGGCTGGTCCTCAAGCGGGCCAAGGCGCATCTGGAGAGCGCACGGGCCCGGGTCTGGGGCGTCGTGCTCAACGACGTGCAGACGGAGATCGCCGGCTTCGCCTACACGCACTACTACACGCATTACTACGGCGAGGAGACGCCCGAGGACGAGGCCCCGGGGCGCCTGCGACAGGCGTGGGCCGCCCTGCGCGCTCGCCTGCCGGGAGGCCGCGCGACGACGAC
>DATLZL010000555.1:0-3433 GCA_035574035.1 Binatia bacterium
GGGCGCGAGCCTCGCCGTCAGCGGCGCCTGTCTCACCGTCGTCGCCCGCGAGGGCGACGTCCTGAGCTTCGACCTGGGCCCCGAGACCCTGGAGCGCACCACGCTCGGCCGGCTCGGCCCCGGTGACGGCGTGAACCTCGAGCGGCCGCTGCGCCTCGGCGCGACCCTCGGCGGTCACCTGGTCCTGGGTCACGTCGACGGCGTGGCCGTCGTCGAGGCGCTCGAGCGTGTAGAATCGACGACGCGGGCCCGCATCCGGCTGCCGGACCGGGACCTGGCCGCATGGCTGGTCCCCCAGGGCTCGGTGGCGGTGGACGGCGTGAGCCTCACCGTCGCCGCCCTGGACGACCTCGCCTTCGAGGTGATGCTGGTGCCGCACACGCTGGCCGTTACCACGCTGGGACGGCTCCGGACGGGTTCGGCGGTGAACGTCGAGGCGGACGTGATCGGCAAGTACGTGGCTCGCTCGCTGGCGCTCCGGGGGGCGCGATGACGCTGTTCGCCACGATCGAAGAGGCCATCGAGGAGATCCGGCACGGCCGGATGGTCGTCGTCGTCGACGACGAGGACCGCGAGAACGAGGGCGACCTCGTCATGGCCGCCGACCGCATCACGCCGGAAGCGGTCAACTTCATGACCAAGCACGGCCGCGGCCTCATCTGCGTCCCGATGACCGGCGAGCGCCTGGACGAGCTGAAGATCTCGATGATGGTCTCCGACAACACCGCCCCGCTGGGGACGGCCTTCACCGTGACGGTCGACGCCCGGCGCGGGGTGACGACGGGCACGTCGGCCTACGACCGGGCGGTGACGATCCGCACGCTGGTCGACCCCGCCACCCGCCCGGAGGACCTAACGCGTCCCGGCCACATCCTTCCGCTGCGCGCGATGCCCGGCGGGGTGCTGCGCCGCGCCGGCCATACCGAGGCGGCGGTGGATCTGGCCCGGCTGGCCGGGCTCACGCCGGCCGGCGTCATCTGCGAGGTCATGGACGAGGACGGCGGCATGGCCCGCGTCCCCCAGCTGGCGGAGCTGGCGCGCACCCACGGCCTCAAGATGATCACGATCAAGGACCTGATCGCCTACCGGACGCGCAAGGAGAAGCTCGTGCGCCGGGTGGCTCAGACCCGGCTGCCGACGGAGTTCGGGCTCTTCACCGCCATCGCCTACGAGACGACGGTCGAGAGCCGGACCCCGCTGGCGCTGGTGATGGGGGAGGTGGCCGGCGACGAGCCGGTGCTGGTGCGCATGCACTCGGAGTGCCTCACCGGCGACGTCTTCCACTCCCGCCGCTGCGACTGCGGGCTGCAGCTGCGCCGGGCGCTCGAGATCATCGCCGAGGCCGGGCGCGGGGCGGTGGTGTACCTGCGGCAGGAAGGCCGGGGGATCGGCCTGCTCAACAAGCTCCGGGCCTACGAGCTGCAGGACCAGGGCCACGACACCGTGGAGGCGAACGAGGCGCTGGGCTTCAAGCCCGACCAGCGTGATTACGGCATCGGGGCCCAGGTGCTGGTCGACCTCGGCATCCGGCGGCTGCGCCTGCTGACGAACAACCCCAAGAAGCGGGTGGGGCTCGAGGCCTACGGCCTGTCCATCGTCGACCGGGTGCCGCTCGAGACTCCCTCGACGCCCGACAACCACCGGTACCTGAGCGCCAAGCGCGACAAGCTGGGACACCTGCTGTCGTCGCTCACCGACTGATGACCGGTCCCGCCCCGCGGTCGCGCCGTCCGACGTCCCGCTCCGGCCGCCAGCGCTTCGCGGTCGTGGCCGCCCGCTTCAACGAGCGGATCACCAAGCGGCTGGTGGATGGCGCCCAGGCGGCCCTCGTCGCCGGCGGCGTGCCGCCGGCCGCCATCGAGGTGCACTGGGTGCCGGGGTCGTTCGAGCTGCCGCTGGCCGCCGCCGTCCTGGCCCGCAGCCGGCGCTACGCCGCCATCGTCTGCGTGGGCGTCGTCATCCGGGGCGGCACCCCGCACTTCGAGCACGTGGCCCGCGAGGCGGCGGCCGGCATCCGCCAGGTCGCGGTCGAGACGGGCGTACCGGTCACGTTCGGCGTCATCACCGCGCTGGACGAGGAGCAGGCGTGGCAGCGCGCGGGCGGCGAGGTGGCCAACCGCGGCACCGAGGCCGCCGAGGCCGCCCTCGAGATGGCGGACTTCGTCCGCCGGCTCCGCCGCTGATGGGCCGGCGGCGCAAGGCGCGGGAGCTGGCCCTGCAGTTCCTCTACCAGCTCGACCTGCAGGGGGAGGCCGACCCCGACCCGCACACGGACGACTTTTGGGCCCGCCACCCGGTGGACGCCGACACCCGGGCCTTCGCCGACGCCCTGGTGCGGGGCACCAAGCAGAACCAGGCCAAGGCCGACCAGCTCATCGAGCAGTACGCCGAGCACTGGGACCTGGAGCGCATGGCGGTGGTGGACCGCAACCTCCTGCGCCTGGCCGTGCACGAGATGCTGTGGGCGGGCGGCGAGACCCCGCCCAAGGTCGTCATCAACGAGGCGATCGAGATCGCGAAGAAGTTCGGCACCCGGGAATCCAGCCGCTTCGTGAACGGCATCCTCGACCGCGTCCACCGAGAGCTGCGCGCCGCGTCCTGAGCCCACGGCGGTGCGGGTGGCGGTTCTGTCGGACGTCCATGCCAACCTGGAGGCCCTGCGCGCGGTGCTGGCCGACTGCGCCGGGCGCGCCGACACCGTCCTCTGTCTGGGCGACGTGGTGGGCTACGGCGCCGATCCCGAAGCGTGCATCGAGCTCCTGGCCGAGCGCAGCGCCGCCCTCGTCGCCGGCAACCACGAGTACGCGGTGACCGCGCGCTTGGATCTGGACTGGTTCAACCCGTACGCGCAGGCCGCCGCCGAGTGGACGGCCGACCGGCTCGGGGACGAGGCACGGGCGTGGCTGGCGGCGTTGCCGGTGGTGCGGGAGTTCGGAGACGCGACGCTGGTCCACGCTTCCCCGGCGGCGCCCGAGGAGTGGGACTACCTGCTGTCGGCGGAGGACGGCTATGCCGTCCTCGGCGCCTTCGCCACGCGAATCTGCTTCGTCGGGCACTCCCACGTCCCGGGCTTCTGGGTCGCCGGTTCGTGGGGGCGACGCTGGCAGCCGCGCTTCGATGAGGTCGTCCTGGAGCCCGGCTGCCGGTACCTGATCAACGTCGGCGCGGTGGGGCAGCCCCGCGACCATGACCCCCGGGCCGCCTATGCGCTCTGGGACGCCGAGGCCCGCCGGGTCACGATCCGCCGCGTTCCCTACGACGTCGCCGGGGCCCAGCGGAAGATCCTGGCCGCCGGGCTTCCGGCCTGGCTCGCCGAGCGCCTGGCCCGAGGCCGCTGAGGCGGGCGGTGAGCGCGCGCCGCCGACCGCCTCACCGGACACGGCGCCGGCGGCCCCCCCGCCCTCGGTGGCGAGGAGGCGCCGCGTGAGGCGGG
>DATLZL010000556.1:0-3829 GCA_035574035.1 Binatia bacterium
ATCAGGTTGCGCATCATCTCCACGGTGCCGCCGCCGATCGCGAACATCCGGGCGTCGCGGGCCATGCGCTCGAGCGGCAGGCTCCGCCCGTACCCGGCCGCGCCGTGGATCTGCAGCGCCTGGTTCGTCACCGCCTGCGCCGTCTCGGCGGCGAACGTCTTGGCCTTGGCCGCCTCCAGCGCGTCGGGCAGGTCGCGCCCGGCCCGGGCCGCCGCCCGGTGGATCAGCAGGCGCGCGGCGTCGAGCGCCACCGCCATGTCGGCCAGCTTCCAGCGGATGCCCTGGAACTCGGCGATCGGCCGCCCGAACTGCCGCCGCTCGACGGCGTACGCGCAGGCGCGCTCCCAGGCGCCCTGGGCCAGCCCGAGCGCGACCGTGGCCGCGCCGAGACGCTGGCCGTTGTAGGCGCGCATGAGCTTCTTGAACCCGTCGCCGGGGCCGACCAGCAGGTTCTCGCGGGGCACGAAGCAGCGCTCGAAGTGCAGCTCCCCCTCCGGGATGCCGCGCAGGCCCATCATCGGCTCCCGTCGCCCGATGCGGAACCCCGGCGTGTCGCGCTCGACCAGCAGGCCGCCGATGCCCTCGTCGCCCGGCCGGTCGCCGAACCGGGCGAAGACGAGGTAGAGCCGCGAGGTGCCGGCGCCGGTGATGTAACGCTTGTGGCCGGTCAGGAGAAAGCCCCCGGCCGTCTCCTCGGCCCGCGTGGCGAGGTCGGTCGCCGCCGATCCGGCCTCCGGCTCGGTGATCGCGATGGCCGGCTTCTCACCCTCCAGCACCCAGGGGAAGTAGCGCCGCTTCTGGGCCTCCGTCCCGTAGGCCCGGAGGGCGCCCACGACGCCGAGGTTCCCCTCCACCACGATGCGGGCCGTGACGCCGCAGGCCCGGGCGATCTCCTCGATGACCAGGACGACGTCGAGCAGCGGCCGGTCGGCGCCGCCGTACTCGCGCGGGATGGTCATGCCCATGAACCCGGCCTCGACCAGGTCCTTGACGTTGTCCCACGGGTACTCCTCGCGCTCGTCCCAGCGGGCGGCGCGCTCGGCGAAGCGCTCGTCGGCCAGCGCCCGGGCCCGGGCCCGCAGCGCCGCCTGCTCGGCCGTCAGCTCGAAGTCCACGCGACCCTACAAGAGCGCACGAAACTCTTCCTCGGTGAGTCCAGCGTCCCGCACGATCCCTCCCATTGTGTAGGCGTTCACCGGGTTGTGCCTTGGAATGGTGAGGATCCGGATTCCGTCGCTCATGACGATGTGCTTGCCCTGCCGCACGATACGGAAGCCAACCTTCTGCAGGGCGCGCACTGCGTCCTGGTGGTTGACCCCGGCGATCTTCGGCACGCCTTACGAGACCACCTCGACTTCGCGAACGACGGCACCCTCGAGAAGTTCGTCACGGGCGGCGAGATACTCCTGGATGGCGTCCTGGATGTTCTGGATGGCCTCCTCCTCGGTGGAGCCCTGCGACCAGCAGCCCGGCAACCCGGGCACCGAAACACTGAACCCCTCGTCGGTCTTCCGCAACGCGATCTTGTACTTCATCACCGACCTCCTGGTCGGATTCTACAGGTGGATGGCCTGGCCGAGGGCGGCCAGCGCCGCTTCCAGCGCCGCCTCGCTCAGCGTGGGGTGGGCGTGCACGGTGTGGATGATCTCCTCGAGCGTGGCCTCCAGCGTGCGGCCGACGGCGAACTCGTGGATGATCTCGGTCGCCTCGGCGCCCAGGATGTGCACGCCCAGGATCTCGCCAGTGGCCTTGTCGGCCACGACCTTGAGGAACCCCTCGGTCTCGGCCATGGCGACGGCCTTGCCGCTGGCGGTGAACGGGAACTTGCCGACGCTGATCTCGCGGCCGTTCTCGCGGGCCCGGGCCTCGGTGAGGCCCAGGGAGGCCACCTGGGGGCGGCAGTACGTGCACGAGGGGATGTTCGTGTAGTCGAGCGGCCGCGGGTCGCGGCCGGCGATGGCCTCGGCGGCGATGACCCCCTCGGCCATGGCCTTGTGGGCGAGCAGCGGCGGGCCGGCCATGTCGCCGATGGCGTAGACGCCCTTGACCGAGGTCTCCATCCGCGGCGAGACCCTGACGAACCCCCGCTCGACGGCCACGCCGACGGCCTCCAGCCCCACCTCGCGGGTGCGGGCGCCCCGGCCGACCGCCATCAGGACCTGCTCGGCCTCGAACCGGCCGCCGTCGGTCTCCACGACCACGCCGCCGGCGCCGGGGGTGACCGACTGGACCTTCACGCCGGTCTTCACCGCGATCCCCCGCCGGGTGAACGAGCGCGTGAGGTGAGTCGAAACCTCCTCGTCCTCCAGCGGCAGCAGGCGGGGCAGGGCCTCCAGGATGGTGACCGGGGTGCCGTAGGCGGCGTAGACGTCGGCGAACTCGACGCCGACCGCCCCCGCCCCGATGACGATCAACGACGCTGGCCGCCGCTCCTGGCGCACGGCGCCGTTGGAGGAGATCACGCGCTCCTCGTCGATCCTCACGCCGGGCAGCGACTTCGGCTCGGCCCCGGTGGCCAGGATCACCGCCCGCACCTCCAGGGTCTCGCCGCCGTCCTTGCCCCGGACCTCCACCGTGGT
This sequence comes from Binatia bacterium, assembly GCA_035574035.1. Classification (GTDB taxonomy): domain Bacteria; phylum Methylomirabilota; class Methylomirabilia; order Rokubacteriales; family CSP1-6; genus DATLZL01. The sequence goes on from DATLZL010000556.1 coordinate 2,580, forward strand.
CGGGCTCGTGAGCACGCCGCGGCCGGGGAACAGCGTGATCTTGTTCTTGCGGAACAGGAACTCGACGCCCTTGGCCATGCGGTCGGCGACGCTGCGGCTGCGCCGGATCGCCTCGGCGTAGTCGGCCTCCACCCCCTGGACCCGGATGCCGAAGTCGCCCGCGCGCTTGATCAGGTGCACGATCTCGGCGTTCCGGAGCAAGGCCTTGGTCGGGATGCAGCCCCAGTTCAGGCACACGCCCCCCGGCCGGTCGTCCTCCACCGCCGCCACCTTGAGGCCGAGCTGGGCGGCCCGGATGGCGGCCACGTAACCGCCGGGCCCGGTGCCGACCACCGCCACGTCGAACCGGTGGGTCGCCATCGGGAGCCTCCCTACACCAGCAGACGGAGCGGCTCCTCCAGCAGCCGCCGCAGCGTCTGCAGGAAGCGCGCGCCCATCGCGCCGTCCATGACCCGGTGGTCGCAGGAGAGCGTGAGACTCATGCGCCGGCCGACGCCCAGGCCCTCTGCCTCCACCACCGGCACCCGGCGCACGCTGCCCACGGCCAGGATGGCCCCCTCGGGCGGGTTGATGATGGCCGAGAACTCGCTGACGTCGAACATGCCGAGGTTGGAGATGGAGAAGGTCGCCCCCGACAGCTCGTGGGCGCGCAGCTTGCGGGCCCGGGCGCGCTCGACCAGGTCGCGCGCCTCCAGCGCGATCTGGCCGAGCGACTTGGCCTGGCAGTCGCGCAGCACCGGGGTGATGAGCCCCTCGTCCAGCGCGACGGCGATGCCGAGGTGGGCGCGGTGCCACACCCGGATCGTCTCGCCCTGGAAGGAGGCGTTGACCTCGGGGTGCTGCATCAGGGCCAGGGCGGTGGCGCGGATCACGAAATCGTTGACCGAGATCTTCGGCTGGCCCTCCAGGCGGTTCAGCTCCTCGCGGAGATCCCACGCCCGGTCCATCGCCACCTCGGTCGTCAGGTAGAAGTGCGGCACCGGCGCCTTGGCCAGCGGCATGCGCCGGGCGATCGTGGCCCGGATCGCGGTCAGCGGCCGGTCCTCGTACTCCACGGCCGGCACGCCCGGCGCGGCGGTCGGGACGGCCGCCGGGGCGGGGACCGCCGCCGCCTCCACGTCCCGCCGGACGATCCGGCCGCCGGGGCCGCTGCCCTGGATCAGTCGCAGGTCCACGCCCTTCTGGGCCGCGATTTTCCGCGCCAGCGGGGAGGCCTTGGGACGGGCCGCCGGGCCGCCCGCCGCGGCAGC
>DATLZL010000557.1:0-4777 GCA_035574035.1 Binatia bacterium
GTCGCGGACGGCGAGCACCCCGGCGGCGCGGGCGCTCGCTTCCGCATCGGGGAGGATGCGCTCGCCGGCGACGGCCGCCAGAGTCGGCACGCCGGTGGCCTGCTCGAGGAGCCGGGCCCGCCGCGCCGCCCGCTGGACATCGGCACGGTCGACCACCGAGGATACTTCCGCCAGGAGGTAGACCTCTCGCCCCTCCCGCTGCCCGGTGACGACGACATCGGCCCAGAGAATCTCGCTCTTGTCCTCCGGACGGAGGCGCCCGGCGTCGACGGCGTCGTCGAGGAGTTGGCCAAGGGTCTGGTGGTCCAGCAGGCGGATCCGGCGCAGGAGCGCCTGGAACAGGGCGGCGGCGCGCCGCTGGTAGCGCAATTCGAGAAGCTCGCCGCGCATGGCGCCAACGATATCCGTGAGGCGCTGAAGCTCCCGTTCCGTACGCGCCTGCGCCTCGGCCAGCTGCTCCAGCCGAGCCTCCGTACGCGCTTGCGCCTCGGCCAGCTGCTCCACCCGAGCCTCGGTGCGCGCCTGCGCCTCGGCCAACTGCTCCACCCGGGCCTCGGTGCGCGCCTGCGCCTCGGCCAGGCGCGCCACCTGGTCGGCGAGGGCGCGAACCGCCTGAGGCAGGCCCAGTAGCTCCTCGGTCAGGAGCACCCGACGGAGGTCGGCGCGCCACTCGGGATGCTGCTCGAGCAGCCGCAGTAGCGCGTGGAAGTCGTCGACGGTAAACGCCATGCCCCTGCTGGTCCGACCGCCCGCACCGGTGGCCGATGCCGGCCGGTCACCGGGTGACATCCTACACCGGATGTGGACGCCGAACCCGGCGGGCGGCGCCGCCGACCTGGAGGGCGTGCGGGAAGAGCCGTAGCCGAAGGTCTCGAGGGGTCGGGTCACACTCGGTGGCTCCGATCGGGGCTCCGGCCTTGCCGGGGCTCGACAGCGCCGCGGCCCCGTGCGTAGGATGCGCCGGGGAGAGACGCGTGATCGTCGGGGTGCCCAGGGAGATCAAGCCCGGTGAGCAGCGCGTGGCGCTCACGCCGGCCGGCACCCGGTCGCTGGTCGAGCGGGGTCACACCGTGCTGCTCGAGTCCGGGGCCGGGATTGGCAGCGGGATCCGGGACGAGGAGTTCGAGCGCGTGGGCGCCCGGCTGGCCGCCCGGGAGGAGGTGTGGCGGCAGGCCGAGCTGGTCCTGAAGGTCAAGGAGCCGGTGGGGGACGAGCCGGAGCGGCTCCTGCCCGGGCAGACGATCTTCGCCTACCTCCACCTGGCGGCGGATCCCGCTCTGACCCGGGCCCTCCAGAAATCGGACGCGATCGCCATCGCCTACGAGACGGTCCAGCGCGAGGACGGGAGCCTGCCGCTCTTGACGCCGATGAGCGAGGTGGCCGGGCGACTAGCCGTCCAGGAAGGCGCCTTCTACCTCGGGCGCGCCCACGGCGGGCGCGGCGTGCTGCTCTCCGGGGTCCCCGGCGTGCCGCGCGGCAACGTCGTCGTGCTGGGGGCGGGGACAGTCGGGCTCGCCGCGGCGCGGACCGCGGTGGGGCTCGGCGCCGACGTCGTCGTCCTGGACGTGAACCTGGACCGCCTCCGTCACGTGGACGACCTCTTCGGCGGCACCGTGGTCACGCTCTTCTCGACCTCCTACGCCATCGAGCAGGTCGTCCGCCGGGCCGACCTGCTGATCGGGGCCGTGCTGATCCCGGGGGCCCGGGCCCCGGTCCTGGTGAGCGAGAGCATGGTGGCCGCCATGAAGGACGGGGCGGTCGTCGTGGACGTCGCCGTCGACCAGGGTGGGTGCGTGGCCACCATCCGTCCGACCACGCTGACCGACCCCGTCTACCGGCTCCACGGGGTGGTCCACTACGGCGTCACCAACATGCCGGCCCTGGTCCCGCGGACGTCGACGTTTGCGCTCACCAACGCCACGCTGCCCTGGGTGCTGGCGCTGGCCGACAAGGGTCCGGCACGGGCGGTCGCCGAGGACCGGGCGCTCGCGCGGGGCGTCAACGTCTGGCGCGGCCGCATCGTCCACCCCGGCGTGGCCGAGGCCGTCGGCGAGAGGCCGGCCCCGCTGGCCCCCTGAGGGGAACGACCGGGCGCGTTCGCCGGTCAGCTGGCCGGCACGGGCTCGACGGCCACCTTGACGTCGATCCCCGTCCGCACGCTCTGGGTCACCACGCAGAAATCCTCGAACAGCTCCAGACACCGCGCCATGCGCTCGCGGTCCGCCCCGGCGACCTCGGGTCGGATCGTCACTGCGATCTGGCCGACCCGGAGCCGGCCGTGCTCGTTCCGCACGAGCCGGCCGTGCACGTCCGTGCGCATGCCGCGGACGTCGACCCGCGCCCTCCGGAGACAGTAGAGGGCGCTGGCACTCAGGCAGTTGCCGAGCGCCGCCGCCAGCACCCGCGCCGCGCTGGGTCCGCGGCCCTCGCCGAGCGGCGGAGGCTCGTCCATGAGCAGGGGCGGTATCCCCGCCTGCCGAAAGTCGGCGACGAACGCGTAGCCTTCCTTCAGGTCGAGCGTGAGGCTGAACTCGCCCGGCTCCATCCGCAACCTATGCCGCCGACACCTGGGTCGCCGCCTTCGCGTCCGCCGGTGTCTCGACCGGAGCCCCGGTGTCCCGCACCAGGAGGAGGGGCAGTCGTGTGCCCCGCAGCACGGCTTCGGCGACCGAGCCGAGCACGAGGCGGCCGAGTCCGCTTCGCCCATGCGTGGTCATCACGATCATGTCCGCTCCGACGGCGTCCGCGGCGGCGACGATCGAGGCGGCCGGCGAGCCGTACCAGACCGACGTCTTCACGGTTCCGCCGAACGCGCCGAGACGGGCGGCGACTTCCCGAAGGTACTGCTCGGCCGACCGCACGATGTCCCGCTGGGCTCCCACGTCGTCCACGCCGGGCAGGCGCGGGTCCACGGCCCGGACCAGGACCAGCGTCGTGCCCGGCCCGCCGCCCAGGAGATCGACGGCCACGGGGACAGCAGCCTCGGCCAGGTGAGAACCGTCGAGCGGCACTAGGACGGTTGTCAGCTTCATGGCGACCTCTCCTCCTCACTTCTCGGGCGTGACGTGTTCGGGCTCGTGCCTGATGGGAGCAAGGTCTCTGCCCGCCGGACGGGCCTGGAAAATCGGGCATCTGGGGGTCGGCGGGCGGGCGGGCGTGGGGCGGCGGCGCCCCGGTGAGGCGCTTCCTCCCCGGCTCGACCGGGGCCGGGGCCGAGAGGCCGCCGACTACGTCACCCCGGGGGAGGCGGGCCGGCGACGGCGCCGCCAGAGCCGCCAGGCGACGTAGACCGCGCCCAGCACGGCCAGCACCATCAGCGGGCCGGTGAAGATCATGAAGAGCGTCCGGGCCCGGACCGCCGCCGCCTCCCGGAGCCGTTCGGCCTCGTCGCGCAGGCGCGCCAGGTGGCCGAGGACCTCCGCGTAGCCGTACCACCAGGCGTAGTCCGGGCTCATGTGGAAGGCGCCCTTGTAGCTCTTGAGCGCCGAGAAGAAGAACATCTCGAAGTACTCGCGCTCGACCGGCGTGACGTCGTAGTAGAGGCTGGTCGGCGAGTGGAAGGCCAGGCCGCCCGGCAACTCGATCGCCGTGAAGCGCGGGCCGGGCAGCAGCCCGGCCGAGACCTGGGCGTGGCTGGGCCGGATCAGCCCGTCGCGGTAGAGGCCGGCCAGGATCTCCCGGCCCTCGACGACCAGCGCGTCGCCGGCGAGCTTGTGGGCGTCGGCGGACTCGAGGTAGCCCCGGGCCTTGTCCTCGGAGTGACAGGTCACGCACACCTTGATCATCTCGTTGCGCTTGGCCTGGTTCTCCGGGGTCAGCGTGATGTCCACCAGCTGGCCGGTCGCCGCCTGGACGCCCATGCCCCAGATGATCTTGCGGGTCATGTTGTGGCTGGTCCGGCGCGAGCCGTCGTCACCGACGTACAGCATGTGGCAGTAGGCGCAGGTCGGGGCCTCCCACCGCGCCTCGGCCAGCGGGCGCGTCCAGTCCCAGTGCCGGCCGCGGGCGGCGTAGATCGACCCGTGCTTGGAGCTCATGTAGGCTTCGTAGTTCGGGTGGTCGGGCCCCATGTGGCAGGTGAAGCAGGCCTCGGGCTTGCGCGCCTCCTCCAGGTCGAAGGCGTGCCGCGTGTGGCAGGCGATGCAGCCGTTGCGGACCTGGAGGCTTGAGGTGTCCACGTACCGCTTCTGCTCCTCGCTCCAGTACTTCGCGTCCGTCGCCCCCGCCTGGGCGTGGCACGGGTCGCACCCCATCTCCATCACCTTGCGGGGCATCTGCTTGTAGTGGGGCACGCCGATGTTCCGCTCCCAGTTGAGGCCGAGGTCGCCGGGCCCCGGCCCGTACGAGTGGCCGGCGTCGGTGACGTGCTCCTTGTAGATCTCGGCGTGGCAGGCGGCGCACGTGGTCTCCGGCACCCGGCCCTTGGTGGCCATGATCTCGTCGTGGTTGGTCCCGTGGCAGTTCGCACACGTCAGCTGCTTCACCGGGTACGCGACGCGGGGGTTCTGGACTCCCGCCCTGCCCATCGCGCTGGCCTCGAACTGGGCCACGATGACCGGGTTCGCCTTCCGATGGCAGTCGCTGCACGAGCCGGGGTCGAGCGTGCCGCTCGGCAGGGCGACCCGCAGCCGGGGCGGAGGCGGTGCCACCTGCCGGAGGTAGGCGTGGATCGCCCGCGCCTCCTCGTCCGTCACCAGGCGCTCGTGGAAGGGGGGCATGATCCCCCGAGGCCGGCGCACCCCGAGCCGGTGAGCCCTCGGTCCGGCGCCGGGCGGTC
>DATLZL010000558.1:0-2367 GCA_035574035.1 Binatia bacterium
CTGGCGCGCGGGCCGCAGACCGCGGCGGCGTCCAGCCCGGAGGCCGCGGAGGACGCCGCCGGTCCCGGGTCGCCGGAGGCCGGACGGGCGCCGCGCCAGCTCGGACGCGCCGGGTCGGCCGCCTCCAACAGCACCGCGCGCCAGCGCTCGCAAAAGGCGTCGAGCGGGAAGCACTCGGCCACGCGCTTGCGGGCCAGCTCGCCCAGGCGTCGACCGAGCGCGGGATCCTCGAGCAGTTGCCCCGCCCGGCGCCGGAACGTCTGCGCGTCCCGGGCGACGAAGCCCTCGAGCCCCTCGCGCAGAGGGCCCGTGGGGTTGGCCCAGGTCACGACCGGCATCCCGGTGGCCATCGCCTCCAGCAGCGCGAGGTTCCAGCCGTCTTCCCACGGCCACTGGGTGGCGTGGGCGTAGAGGCGGTGGGTGCGGTACGCCGCCCGCAGCGCCGGCCAGCTTTCGGCCTCGCTCACTCCGAGCGCGGGGTTGGTGCCGACGATCCGCCACGGCAGGTCGGTGAGGGCGGCGGCCAGGCGCGAGTAACCGAGCATGTGGTCGCGCTCGACGATGAGGTTGGCGACCGTCAGCGCCCGGGCCTCCTCGCCGGTCCAGCCGCCGTACTCGGCGAGGTCGACGCCGGGAGGGATCACGACGCCGCCGAGATCCCAGCTCGCGCGCTTCATCTCCGAGATGGCGACGAAGCGTCCGCCGGCGGCCTCCAGCCGCGCCCGGACCCGCTCGCGCAGGGCCGCCGCCGCGCCCGCCGGCTGCCCGCGGACCTCGTTCTCGAGCCGGTTGTGGGCCAGGTAGACGATCGGGCCCGGGTAGGGCGCCGACCAGTCGAGGTCGGCCGGGGTCTGGCAGAGGACGAGGTCGATCCCGGCGCCCTCGAGCAGCGCCCGCGCCTGCTCCGGGTCGGAAACCAGCTGGGCGTTGGCCGGCAGGGGCCGGCAGGCCGCGCTCCAGCGCCGATGCCAGTCAGCCACGAGGAAGTCGCCACCGGTGCGGGCCAGCAGGGCCAGGTAGGGCTCGTGCCAGTTGAAGATGAGCACGCGCGGGTCGGCGCCGCTCATGGGCGCGGTCCCAGGCACTCGAGGATCATCAGCCCGTTCCAGAGCGTGGGGTGGCCGTTCTGCGCCGTGCGGCGGTCGAAGATCATTCGCCATGCCCAGCGGCTGCCGGCGACGAAGTCGAGCGTGGCCCGGCGCGGATCGTCGGCGTTGGTGTCGTCGATGAACACCCGCGTACCCGGCGCGAAGTACGGCTCGGCCAGCCGCAGCCCTTCCAGCTGGTGCTGGTAGGCGTGGTCGCCGTCGTAGAGGTACACGCCGATCGGCTCGCTGTGCACGTGGGCGAAGTAGTCCCGGTAGTCGAGGTCGTAGAAGCGGTGCCGGGGGCTGCGCAGGGCATGGAAGCGGGCCAGGAAGGCCTCGCGGGGGCCGCCGAACTCGGAGAAGTTGTCCACGCCGATGCAGACGCGGTCGGGGTTGCCGGCCATCCCGGCGAGCAGCGTGAAGCCGTGCCAGACGCCCACGTTGACGAACACCCGGTCGGGGGGCATGCCGGCGACCGCCCGGTTGATCAGCGCGCCGACGGCGAAGGTGGACATGCGCGGGATCCGGCAGAGCCCGCCCAGCCGGGCGCGGGTGCGCTCGTCGTCCTCGGGCAGGACAGTGTTGCTGATCTCGAAACACACGCCGAGCTCGTCGAGGACCATCAGCATGGCGCTGTGGGTCGCGGGGTGCAGCGGCGTCTCCGGCTGGATGTAGCGGAAGTCGAGGGCGGCGGCGTAGTCGGCGAACGACCGGGCCCCGCTCACGTGCGTGCCTCCGCGGGAACGGCGACCGGAGCGCCGAGCGCGCGGGCCACCAGCGCGACCTCGGCAGCCAGCCGAGCCAGAGTGGCCTGGTCGCCCCGGTCGCGAGCCAGGGCGACCGCAGCCGCCCGGGCCGACCAGTCGAAGGGGTTGGCCGCGAGCAACCCGGCGTAGAGGTCGGCCGCGGGCGCGGGCTGTCCGGTCCGGGCCAGGGCCTGGGCCAGCCCGTGCAGGTTGCCGTCGACGCCGGGGCACGCCGCCACCGACTCACTCCACCAGTCCACCGCCGACCCTGGGTCGGTCTGGGCCAGCCTCGCGGCGAGGCGGGCGCGGAGCAGGGGCCGAAAGGCGGCCGCCCGCCCCTCCAGGTCGGGAACGACCGCGGCGGCCTCCCACAGCGTGCGGAAGCGGTCGAAGCCGGCCGGCAGCGGTAGACGGTCAGGCGGAAACGGCGTCCCGGCGTGCAGGCGCTCCAGGGCCTGCAGCCACGCCTCGCGGGCCGGTGTCCGCCGGCCGGCCAGGGCGAAGGCCCATCCGAGATTGGTCCAGCTGACGAT
>DATLZL010000559.1:0-5061 GCA_035574035.1 Binatia bacterium
AACCACAGCTGGGTTATACAGGGTGTGGCCATCGAGCCTCCTCGTTGGGGTGCGTGAACGCGTCTTGTCACCGCTGTTTTCGCACACTTGAGGGACTCGGTGGCTGTTTTCTTTCATCGTTCGTGAATTTTCCAGGCTAGGCCGGCTGGTAGATCGCCGGGGGCCGTCTCAGGTCAGGCCGAAGTACGCTTCCCGGATCGCCGGGTCATCCGCCAGTTCGCGCGTGGCGCCGGCCCGCACGACCCGGCCGCCTTCCAGCACCACGGCCCGGCTGGCGAGCTCGAAAGCCGTCGCCACGTCCTGCTCCACGAGCAGGATCGCCACCCCGGTCCGGTTCACCGCCTGCAGGGCCGCCCCCAGCGCCTCGACGACCCGGGGCGCCAGCCCCAGGGAGAGCTCGTCGATGATGAGCAGTCGGGGCCGGCTCATGAGTCCCCGGGCGATCGCGCACATCTGCTGCTCGCCGCCGGAGAGCGTTCCGGCGTCTTGCCGCCGCCGCTCGGCCAGGACGGGAAACACGGCAAAGACCGCGTCCAGGTCGCGGCGGATCGCGGCGTCGCCGTCCCGGCGCAGGTAGGCGCCCATCCGCAGGTTGTCCAGCACGCTCATGCCCGGGAAGAGCCGCCGACCCTCCGGCACGTGGGCGATGCCGGCGGCCAGGATCCGGGCCGGACTGGCCCCGGTGAGGTCGGTGTCGCCGAACACGACCCGCCCGGTGGTGGCCGGGACGAGCCCCGAGATGGCACGGAGCAACGTGGTCTTCCCGGCGCCGTTGGAGCCCACAATGCAGACGACCTCCCCGTGGTCGACGCCGAGGTCCACGCCCCACAGAACCCGCACGTCGCCGTAGCCGGCGTGCAGGCCAGTGACGGTCAACAGCGGGCGGCTCACCGGGGCGCTCCTGGCTGGCGTGCGAAGCGCGAGCCGAGGTACGCCTCGACCACCCGCGAGTCGCGCAGGATGTCGGCCGGGCGCCCATCGGCGATCAGCTCGCCGTGGTGGAGGACGACGACCCGGGCGCAGGCGGTCGTGACGACCTTCATCAGGTGCTCGATGATCAGGATCGTGAGACCGCGCTCGGCGAGGCGCCGGATGAGGCCGAGGGCGACCTCGAGCTCGGCCGGGTTGAGACCGGCGTTGACCTCGTCCAGGAGCAGCAGCCGCGGGTTCATCGCCAGGCTCTTGGCCAGCTCCAGGCGCTTGCGGCCGGCCAGGGTCAGGGCCGCCGCAGGCCGCCCGGCGGCCTCGGCCAGGCCGACGAAGGCCAGGTGCTGGGCGGCCCGGGCCCGCGCCTCGGCCAGGTCGCGGGCACCGCCGGCGAAGAGCGCTGCGGCGGCGACGTTGTCCAGGACCGACAGCCGCGGGAACGGCTGCACGATCTGGAAGGTGCGGGCCACGCCCAGCCGGGCGATCCGGTGGGAAGGCAGCCCGTCGATGCGGCGGCCGTCGAAGAACACCGCCCCGGAGCTCGGGCGGTAGACTCCGGTGACCAGGTTCACCAGCGTCGTCTTGCCCGCGCCGTTCGGTCCGATCAGCCCCACCACTTCGCCGGGCGCCAGCGAGAAGGACACCTGCCGGACGGCCTGAAGGCCGCCGAACGAGCGGGCTACCCGGCGCAGTTCGAGCCGCGGGGTCACGCCGGCCGGTGTCGACGCCGGAGGGCCCGAAGGTCGAGGGACAGCAAGCCCCGCGGCAGGACGAAGACCAGAACCACGATGATCAGCCCGAGCAAGCCGGCGTGGATCGAGAGGAAATTCCGCCACACCAGCTCCTCGAGGGCCAGGAAGACGACGGCGCCCACCACCGGGCCCAGCACGGTGCCGGCCCCGCCCAGCAGCACCATGACGATGGGCTTGACCGAAAGCAGCACGTCGAACACGTCGGCCGGCTCGATGTAGTTCACCCACGAGGCATAGATGGCCCCGGCGGCGCCGACGAAGGTCGCCGAGAGCACGAACGCCAGCGTCTTGTACCGGGTCGTGTCGACGCCGACCATGCTGGCCGCATCCTCGTTCTGCTCGATGACCCGCAGGCCCAGGCCCAGCCGGTGGCGATCCACCAGCAGCGTGACGGCCAGCGCGGCCGCCGCCAGGCCGGCCAGAGCACCGTAGAAGAGCCGAGCCTGAACGGCGACGTCGAGACGCAAGATGGGGAGGTTGAGGCCCATCCCGCCGCCGGTGACCCCCGTCGCCGCGTTGGCGACCTCGCGCAGGACCTCGCCCACCACCAGGCTGGCTACGGCGAAGTAGTGACCGCGCAGGCGCAGGATGGCCCAGCCGAGAGCGGTGGCGAACATGGTCGCCAGCCCGGCCGCCGCCAGCCAGGCCGCCGGCATCGGCACGCCGTGGCCCTGGGCGATGGCGCCGGTGTAGGCCCCCAGCCCGAAGAAGGCCGCGGTGGCGAACGACGGGTACCCGACCAGGCCGCCGATAAAGTTCCAGGACAGCGCGAGCACGCTGTACAGGCAGGCGAACGAGGCGAGCCGAATCAGGTAGGGGCCGACGACGAACGGCCACCCCGCCACCACCGCCACCGCCAGGGCGACCAGGGCCGGCCTCATTCGTACCCGCGGCGGCCGAGCAGGCCCGTCGGCCGCAGCACCAGCAGCGCGATCAACAGCGCGAACGACACGGTGAACGCGTGCTCGGGCCCCAGCAGCAGCGCCGCGACGCTCTCGACGACGCCCAGTACCAGCCCCCCCACGATGGCTCCGGCCACGCTTCCGAGGCCGCCGAGCACGCAGACCACGAATGCCTTGCCCAGGTACAGCGTGCCGGCCAGCGGCGAGATCGGGAAGATGAGCGCCAGCAGACTGCCGGCGGCGCCCGCCATCAGGGCCCCCAGCCCGAAGGTGACGGCATAGGTGCGGGGGACGTCGACTCCCATCAGCAGCGCCGCCTCGCGGTCCATCCGGACGGCCACGATTGCCCGGCCGACGCGCGAACCGCGGAGCAGCCAGTAGAGACCGCCGGTGAGCAGCAGGGCCAGGGCCATCGCCGCCAGGCGGTCCACCGGCAAGAAGACGCCGCCCAGGCGCAGGACACCCAGGGGCTCGGCCAGGGTGATCTTCCGGTAGTCGGCCCGGAAGGCGATGAGCATGGCGTTGTTCAGCAGCAGGTCGAGGCCGAAGGTCAGGATCAGCGTGGTGAGCGCCGGTGCGGCCACCACCCGGTTGATCACCAGCGCCTGGGCGAGGTAGCCGACGCCGAAGAGGAGGGCGCCGGCCGGCACCACCGCCAGGAAGGGGTGCAGGCCCAGACCGACGTAGGCGAAGAACGCCACGTACGCGCCCAGGACGATGAAGGAACCGTGCAGGATGTTGATGACGTTGAGCACACCCCAGACCAGCGAGAAACCGGCCGCGATGCAGGCGTAGAGACCGCCCAGCACGAGACCGTTGGCCAGGACCTGGAGGAGAAGCGTCACGCGCGGCCCGGCGACTGGCTGCCGGCGCAGCCGCCGCGGCGGCTACTTCACGCCGACACGAAGCTCGCCCTGCCGGATGGCAGCCGGGTAGATGACCACCGGCTTGCCGCCCTGGATCTGGAACACCGGCGGCTCGAGCGAGACGATCTGCCCCGTGGGCCCGAACCGGACCGGCCCGTAGAACGTCGTCACATCCAGTGCGGCCAGCGCGTCACGGACCTTCCGGGGGTCGATGCTTCCGGCCCGCTCGATCGCCAGCCCCAGGATCGCCCCGCACGCGCTGGCCGAAGCCTCGACGTAATCGGGCACGGTGCCGTAGGTCTCCTGGTAGAGGCGGTTGTAGTTCTCGGTGGTCCCGAACACGTCCACACCCCGATAGCGCACGGCCGGGTGCCACCAGGCCGCGCTGGTGACGTTCTCGGCCAGGGGGCCGGTGGCGTCCACGAACTCCTTGTACGCCGGCCCGGCGATCATCGTGACCACGGCCGCCGTCACCCCCAGGTCGGCCATCTGCTTGCGGATCAGGATCAGGTCGTTGATGTAGCCGGTGGCGAAGATCCACTGCGGCCGGGCCGCCCGGATCTGCGTCAGCGCCGAGGCATGGTCCAGGGTGCCGACCGCGTACTTCTCGAAGTAGACGACCTCCAGGCCCCGGCGGCGGGCCGACTTCTCCATCTCCTGCCCGATGGCCAGGGGGAACAGGTCGTTCCGGGCCAGGATGGCGACCTGCTTCACCTCGCGGACCTGGGCCTTGACGATGTCGGCCAGCGGCTCGGTCAGCGTGGAGTTGGGCGTGAACGTCCCGAACAGAAACCGGTAGCCCTGGTTGTAGACCTCCTCCGACGAGGCAGTCGGGGCGATGGTCGGGATCCCGTATTTCTCCGAGACCCCGCTGGCGGCCTTGGTGGCGCCCGAGCCGAAGGGCGAGAAGAGGAAGTTCACGCGGTCGTCGGAGATCAGCTTCTCGGCCAGCTGCACCGCCCGCGGGGTGCTCGACTGGTAGTCGTGGTAGATCATCTCGACCCGATAGCGGTCGGAACCGACCTTGATGCCACCGGTCTTGTTGACCTGGGCGGCCCACAGGTCGTAGCCGCGCTTCTGCTTGAGCCCTTCCGGCGACAGGGGCCCGGTCAGGGGCAGGGGAGCGCCGATCCGGAGGATCCGGTCGGCGCCGGCCGCCGGGGCCGGCCCCAGGCACACGGGCCCCACGACCAGCAGCGCCAGCACCAGGATGCACGAGCGAGCCTTGACCATGCGCGTCGTCCTCCGCCCGCGGCGGTCGGTGCCGCCGGCGGGCCGCCTCAACCTACGATGGGGCGCGCCGGCCGTCAATCGGCGAGGGGAAGCTACTGCAGGACGAACGGGATGGTGGCGGTGGCGAAGGGCTCGCCACGGCGGTCGTCCACCAGGCGCACGGTCAGGGTGAGCGGCGAGGCGGCGCGCTCCAGGGGCTCGAAGTAGACGAAGCCCGAGACGCGGGCCCCCGGCTCGACGACCTTCTCCGGCAGCGCCAGCTGCACCATGTCGCCGGTCGGCAGGTCCACCCACCGGTAGCGCGGGAAGTCGAGGTAGAACGGGTCGTACCAGAACGGGTCGACCAGCACCGGTCGGCCGGCGATGTCCCGGACCAGAAAC
>DATLZL010000560.1:0-5664 GCA_035574035.1 Binatia bacterium
GGACCGAGCCGGCGGGAGACCGTCGCCAGCCGCAGGCCCTCGGGCAAGCGGGCGCGGCCGAGACCGGCGGCGTGACGCGCGACCGCCTCGGCGTCGCCGCTCACCAGCGTCACCTCGAGCCCCTGCTCGGCCAGGGCCAGGCACGTCTGCAGCGTCTGCACCTCGCGGGCGCGACGCCCGGTCCACTCCTCGGGGTAGACGTAGACGATCGCCGGGCTCAGGACGCGCCCAGGGCCAGCAGGCGCGCGGCGACGACCTCCGGGTCGAACAGCCGGCGGATGCGCTCGTGGCGGGGCCGGCGCGCCGTCCACCGCGCCTCGCCGCGCCGCTCGATGAGGGTGACGATGCCGCGGGCCAGGGCGGCCGCGTCCAGGGCCGGGTACTCGATGAAGTCCTCCCCGGTGAGGGCCTCGCGGGTGCCGACGCGGTCGGAGAGCAGCAGGGGCAGCCCCATCGAGGCCGCCTCCACCGTGGCGATGGAGAACGCCTCCAGGCCGACGGAAGGGGCGACGAAGGCGTCGGCCCGGGCGAGGAACTCGCGCAGCGATTCCCGGTCCAGGCGGCCGTGCAGGACCACGCGACCCTCGAGACCGTGGGCGGCGATCGCCTGCTCGAGCCGCGGCCGCTGCGGTCCCTCGCCGGCGATCTCGCACACGACGTCGTGACCGCGGCGGCGCACCTCGGCCACCGCCGCCACCAGCCGGTCGAATCCCTTCCAGCCGACCAGGCGGCCGGTCGACACCAGGCGGAACGGCCGGGCATTCGAGGCGGCGGGTGCATCGGCCGGGGCGAAGAAGCGCGGGTCGGTCGGGTTGTGGATCACGACGGGCCGGCGCCCGACCCGGGCGGCGGCCAGATCGGCGACCGCGCGGCTGACGGCGAACTCGCGGTCCACGGCCCGGTAGAACCAGTGGTCGCCGGCGAAGAAGTCCGTGCCGTGGAAGCCCATCACCACCCGGAGACCGGGCCGGCGGCGCTTCCAGAGCCACGCCACGGGCCAGTCGAACGGCTTGGCCACGAAGGCCACGTCGAACCGCTCGGCGGTCCAGGCCCCGCGGCTCACCCAGCCGAAGTGCAGGCGCTGCACCAGCCGGCGGAAGCGCTTGCCGAGGTCGGGGACGCGGTCGGTCTCGACGTAGTCGAACAGCGCCAGGCGCAGCGTGGTCGGCCGGTGACGCCGGCCGGCCTTGGGGCGGCCGCCGAACAAAACGACCTCGTGCCCCAGGCGCTGCATCGCCTCGCCGACGTCGAAGGTGAAGGTCTCGATGCCGCCCACCTCGGGCGAGCCGGGCAGGTCGAACGTCGCGTTGGGCAGGAAGAACCCGACCTTCATGCCGGCCGGGCGAGCAGGCGGCGGTAGAGGCGCTCCACGGCGTCGAGCTTGGCCGGCAGCGAGAACCGCGCCGCCACGCGCCGGTGGGCGGCCTCGCCCATGGCCCGTGCGAGCGCAGGGTCGTCGTGCAGGCGCACGATCCGATCGGCGAGCGCCCCCGGCGCACGCGGAGGAACCAGGAAGCCCGTCTCGCCGTCGGTGATCAGCTCGGGCATGCCTTCCAGGTCGGTGGCGATGACCGGCCGGGCGCAGGCCATGGCCTCGCGGATGGAGCCGGTGATGCCGAGGCCGGCCCAGGACGCATCCACGACCACGTCCGAGGCGCAGAGGATCTCCGGCACGTCCTCGCGCGGCGGCAGCACGACGACTCGGTCGGCGACGCCGCGCACCTGGGCCTCGGCCATCACCGTCGCCGCCTGGCCGGGACCGGCTCCGACCAGGAGCACCCGGACGTGCCGCAGCCTGTCGGGGAGCCGGCGCAGGGCCTCGAGCACGTCCCGCCAGCCGCGCCAGGATCGCACGCCGACCTGGGTCACGACGAAGGTCTCCCGGCCCAGGCCGAGCGTCCGGCGCATATCCCGGCCGTCCACCCCGGGGTGGAAGCGGTCGGTGTCGGTGGCCGAGTAGATCACGGTGACCTTCTCCGCCGGCACGCCGGCCGCCACCAGCCCCCGGCGGATCGACTCGCAGACCGCGACGACGGCATCCACGCGCCGGCTCGCGTAGCCGAGACGGTTCCAGCGGGTCAGGGGAAAGCTGACGCCGCGGTTGAGCACGAGCCGCGGCCGCCGGCCCAGCAGGCCGGCCGCCAGCAGGTGGGTCCGCGCGAGCCCCTTGTGGGCGTGGGCGACCTGGATGTCGTGGGCGGCCACGATGCGCCGCAGGGCCAGGATGGAGCGGAGGTCCAGCCCCTTGCGCAGCGGCAGCGCGCAGTGGGGGATCCCCGCCTCTCGGCACTTGCGCGCCCACACCTCGTTGGGACGGGTGACGGCGACCACGTGATGGCCGCGCGCGGCGAGCCCCCGGCTGAGCTCCCAGGCCTGGACGGCGGCGCCGGTGAAGAAGTCGGCCTTCGGGTAGAGGTGCAGGATGCGAAGCGCTCCGGCCCCGTCAGCCACGGGCCGCCAGCGCCTCCGCGTAGACGGCCAGCGTCCTGGACATCGCCTGCTCGAGCGTCAGCTCCCGCTGCACCATCGCCTGGCCCGCCCGGGCCTTCGCGCGCGCCCGGGCGGGGTCTGCGAGCGCGCCGGCGATGGCGCGGGCCAGGGCGCGGGCGTCGCCGGGCGCCACCAGCGTACCGGTCTCGCCGTCGCGGACGATCTCGGGGATCCCGCCGAAGCGGGTCGCCACGACGGGAGTCCCCACCGCCAGCGCCTGGGCCACGACCTGGGGAATCGCCTCGGTCCGGGTGGAGGGCAGCACGAGCACGTCGAGGGCGGCCATCACCTCGGGAATGTCGCGGCGGAACCCGGTCATGAGGACGGCGCCGTCCAGGCCGTGCTCGCTGATGAGCCGGCGGATGCGGGCGGCGCCGACGCCGTCGCCGACGATCAGGAAGCGCGCGTCGGGCGCCGTTTCCAGAACCGCGCGGGCGGCCTCGAGGAACACGGCGTGACCCTTGGAGCCACGCAGGTTGGCGACCAGGCCCACGACCGGGCCGGTCAGGCCGAGCTCGCCCCGCACCCGGCCGCCGTCGACCCCGGGGTGGAAGCGTGTGGTGTCGATTCCGGCCGGCACCACGCTCACCCGGTCGGCCGGAACCCCGGCGGCGACGAGCATGGCCCGGACCGCCTCGGCGCTGGTGATGACGCGGTCGGCCAAACGGTAGACCAGCGCCCGCCACCGGCGCACCGGGATCGAGACGTGGCGGCTACGGACCACCGTCCGGCCCAGCAGGCGGGCGGCCAGGGTGGCGAGCCAGCTGTCGACCGAGCTGTGGGTGTGGACGATCGCGGCCCGGGTTCGGCGGATGACCGAGATGAGCCGCGCCAGCGCGAGGGCGTCGGCGGCGTGGCGCATCCGGATCCCGAGGACGGGCAGGCCGGCCCGGCGGGCCTCCTCGAAGAGCGGGCTCGCCGGCTGGCACGCGATCACGGCCGGCCAGCCGTGGGTGGTGAGCCAGCGGCTTTCCTCGAGGATCCGGATCTCCTGACCGCCGAAACCGGAGGAGGCTTCGGTATGCAGCACGACCGAGCCCCGGGGCGGCAGAGCACCCACGGCGTCGTAGTCTAACATTGAGAAACCAAGGACTTCCGCCGTACACTGCCCTCGTGGCTCCGCGCCCGGCCCTGTTCATGGACCGCGACGGTACCCTCACCGAAGAAGTCGGCTACGTGAATCACCCCCGGCGCCTGCGCCTGCTGCCCCGCTCGGCGGCCGCGGTGCGGCGGCTGAACGAGGCGGGAATCGCGGCCGTCGTCGTCACCAACCAGGCCGGGGTGGTCCGCGGCTACTTCGGCCCCGAGGTCCTGGACGCGGTCAACGACGCGCTGGTGGCGCAGCTCAAGCAGGAGGGCGCCTACCTGGACGGTCTCTACGTCTGCCCGCATCACCCCATGGAGGGCGAGCCTCCCTGGCGGGCCGACTGCGACTGCCGCAAGCCGCGTCCCGGGCTGCTGCGTCGGGCGGCGGCCGAGCTCGGGCTCGACCTGGCCGCCTCCACCGTCGTCGGCGACAAGGGCTTGGACCTGGCGACCGCCCGGGCGGTGGGAGCGGCGGCGGTCCTGGTCCTGACCGGCTACGGACTCGGCGAGTGGGAGTACCGGCGGGCGGCGCTGCCGACCCAGCCCGACCACGTCGCCGAGGACCTGCTCGACGCGGCCGAGTGGGTGATCGCCCGATGCGCGCGATGACGGCCGGCGGCCGGCGGCTGGCTGCCCTCACCGAGCGGTTCGGCGGGCGCACCGTGGTGGTGGTCGGCGACCTGATCTCCGACGAGTACCTGATCGGCAAGCCGCGGCGCGTCTCGCGCGAGGCCCCCGTCATCATCCTGCGCTTCACCGAGCGTGACGTGCGGCTGGGGGGCGCCGCCAATGCCGCCCACAACGCGGCCGCGCTCGGCGCCCGGGTCGTCCCCGTCGGCGTCGTCGGACAGGACGCCGCCGGCGAGGAGCTGCTGGCGCTGTTCCGCCGGGCCGGCATCCCGACCGACGGCATCGTGCGCGATCCCGCGCGGATCACGCCGGTCAAGACGCGGATCATGGCCGGCGGCTACCAGGCCACCCGCCAGCAGATCGTGCGACTGGACCGCGAGCCCGACGCGGAGCTGTCGCCGGGGGTGGAGGAGGTCCTGGCCGAGCAGGTCGGGGCGCTGGCGGCCGGCGCCGACGCCATCGTCGTCTCCGACTACGGCTACGGTACGGTCACGCCCCGCCTCTTCGAGACCGTCCGGACGGTGGCGGCCCGGCGAGGCGCCATCGTCAGCGTGGACAGCCGCTACGAACTGCCACGGTTCGTGGGAGCCACGGTGGCGACCCCCAACGAGGCCGAGCTGGCCGCGCTCACCGGCGAGCCCGTGGACGACGAGCGGGCGGTGGAGAAGGCCGGGCGCCAGCTGCTGGAGCGCCTGGGGGCCCGGCTGCTGCTGGTCACGCGGGGCAGCCAGGGGCTCGGCCTCCTCGAGCGGGACGGCGGCGCGACCTTCATCCCGGTGTTCGGGACCGACGAGATCGCCGACGTGACCGGGGCCGGGGACACGGTCATCAGCACGTTCACGGTCGCGCTCGCTGCCGGCGCCTCGCCGCTGGAGGCCGCCACCCTGGCCAACGTGGCCGGCGGCTTGGTGGTGATGAAGCGCGGCACGGCCACCGTCTCCCAGGCCGAGCTGCGCGGCGCCCTCACCGGCGCGCCGGCGTGAGGGCAGGAGCGGTCGTGGCCGCCGCGCTGACGGTCGACGAGGCGGCGGTCCTGGCCGAGCGGCTGCGCGCCGGCGGCAAGCGGATCGTGCTCGCCAACGGCTGCTTCGACCTCCTGCACGTGGGCCACGTGCGCTACCTCCGGGCGGCCCGAGAGCAGGGGGATGTGCTCTTCGTCGGCATCAACTCCGACGCCGCCGTCCGTCGCCTGAAGGGGCCCGGCCGGCCGCTGATGCCGGCCGCCGAGCGGGCGGAGATCGTCGGCGCGCTGGCCGCCGTCGACCACGTCGTGATCTTCGACGACGACACCGCCGACCGCCTGCTGGAGCGCCTGCGCCCGCACGTGCACGCCAAGGGCACCGACTACACCCCGACCACGGTGCCCGAGCGGGCCACCGCCCGGGCGGTGGGCGCCGAGGTCGTCATCGCCGGTGATCCCAAGGCTCACGCCACCCGGGATCTCATCGCGACCATCCG
>DATLZL010000561.1:0-22360 GCA_035574035.1 Binatia bacterium
CCGACGACGTCGACGACGACCGCCCCGCGCGCCTCCTCGAGCCGGACCCGCCGGGCCGCCTCGGGCGACACGGGCGCCACCGCCACGCCCAGCCAGCCGCGGACGACGCGGCCGGTGGCGCGGAGCTGGACCAGCACGTCCTTGGCGAGGTTGACGGGCGTCGCGAAGCCGATGCCCATCCAGCCGCCGGTCTGCGAGAAGATGGCGGTGTTGATCCCGACCAGCGCCCCCTGCGCGTCCACCAGCGGCCCGCCGGAATTGCCCGGGTTGATGGACGCATCGGTCTGAATGAAGTCGTCGTAGGGCCCGGTGCCGATGAAGCGCTCCTTGGCGCTCACGATCCCCGTCGTGACGGTCTGGTCCAGCCCGAAGGGGTTGCCGATCGCCATGACCGGCGCACCGACGGCGAGGCGGTCCGAGTCGCCGAACGGGATGGTGGGGAGGCCCCGGGCCTCCACCTTGAGCAGCGCGATGTCCGTGCGCGCGTCCCCGCCCACCAGGCGGGCCTGGAACTCCCGCTGGTCGGCGAGCTTGACGACGATGTCCCCACCCTGGCGGACCACGTGGTAGTTGGTGATGACGTAGCCGTCGGGGGAAACGATCGCCCCCGAGCCCAGGCTGGCCCTCGGCTGCGGCGGCGGGGTCCCGGGGCCTTCGAAAAACCGCCGGAAGAACTCCTCGACCAGGCGGTCGCGGGTCTGCCGCTGCGTGGTGCTGATGTTCACCACCGCCGGCGTGACCGCCCGGGCGACCTCGATCCACACGGCCAGGCCGGGCGGTAGCGCCCCGTCGGCCCCGGCCTCGCGCCAGAACGGACGGGCGTCGACGCCGCCGGGCGGGCGGAGGGCCACGTGGATCTCGAGCACGCCGGTGGCCAGGAGAACCCCGATCACCACCGCCACCAGGGCCAGGAGCAGGGCGACCCGCCGCACGCCGGAGAGCCCGTTGCAGGCTACGTGCCGGCGGCCGGAGGCGCCGGTTCGCGAGCCAGGCGCTCGACCTGCTCGCGGAAGACCGCCTCGGTGACCGCTCCCACGTGCTTGTGGCGGATGTACCCCCGGCGGTCGATGAAGAAGGTCTCCGGCACGCCGTACACCCCGTACTCGATCGAGACGCGCCCGCCGGGGTCCGGCGCGTTCGGAAAGGTGAGGCCGAAGTCGGCGAGGAACTTCCGGGCCCGGTCCTCGGTGTCCTGGATGTTGATCCCGACGACGGTCACGCCCTGCTCCTGCCAGCGCCGCCACCCCTCTTCCAGCACCGGGGCCTCTTCGTAGCAGGCCGGGAAGCACCACGAGGCCCAGAAGTTCACCACCACCACCCGGCCGCGGTGCTCGGCCAGCGAGAGCGGCCGGCCGTCGAAGGCCGTGAGCGCGAAGGCGGGGGCGGGTCGGCCGAGCAGGGGAGAGGGCACTTCCCGCGGGTCGAGCCGGAAGGCGTAGGCGAGCAGCGCCAGCACCGGCACCGCGGCCAGCGGGACGAGCCAGCGCAGGAGGCGGCTCACGCGGCCTTCCGGCGCTCGGGCAGCAGCGCCAGCGCGGTGCCCAGGGTGAGCACGGCGCCGCCGATCCAGATCCACGTCACCAGACGGTTGACCTGGATCTTCACGGTGGCCCGACTGCCGTCGCGGGCGAAGTCGCCCAGCACCAGGTAGACGTCCTCGACGAGCCCCGTCCGGTAGTCCACCGCCGCGATCGGCGTCGTCTCCTGCGGGTAGAACTTCTTGGCCGGGTGCATCGCCCCGGTGGACCGGCCGTTGGAAACGCTGAACGTCGCGATGACCTTGAAGTGGTTGGAGGCCTCGGCCGCATCGAGCCGGTCGAAGCGGAAGCGGTAGCCGGCCAGCTCGGCCGCCTGGCCCCGTTCCAGCGTGGCCTCGGTCTGCACCGACCACGCCTGGGAACCGGTCACGCCGACGGCGACCAGGAGCACGCCCAGGTGGACGATGAAGCCGCCGTAGCGACGGTGGTGGCGCACGAGCAGGCCCAGGACGGCGGCGGGCAACCGCTCGCCCATGCGCAGGCGGGCGCGCGTCGCCCGGCCGATGTCGAGGGCGATGGTGGCGGCCACGAACACGGTCAGGGCCAGCGCCAGCACCGCCAACGCCGAGCCGGCGCCCAGGCGGTGGAAGACGGCGGCGGCGACCACGCCGGCCGCCACCGGCCCCAGGA
Source organism: Binatia bacterium (assembly GCA_035574035.1). Taxonomy (GTDB): domain Bacteria; phylum Methylomirabilota; class Methylomirabilia; order Rokubacteriales; family CSP1-6; genus DATLZL01. The sequence continues at coordinate 2,169 of DATLZL010000561.1, forward strand.
AGTTGCGGCGCAAGTTGTCCAGCGACGCCCGGCGCCAGGCGATCAGGGGGCCGACGCCCATCAGGAAGATCAGGCCGAGGAACAGCGGGACGTTGACCTGGTTGAAGAAGGGCGCTCCCACGCTGACCTTCACGCCCCGCAGGGCCTCCGAGAGGAGCGGGAAGATGGTGCCGAAGAACACGGTGAAGGTCGCGCCCACCAGGAGGAGGTTGTTGAGGAGGAAGGCCGACTCCCGGGAGACGACCGAGTCCAGCTCGCCCTGGGCCCGCAACGCATCCCACCGCCAGGCCAGGAGTCCGAGCGACAGCAGCACGACCAGCGCCAGGAACCCCAGGAAGAAGGCGCCGACGGCGCCCTGCGTGAAGGCGTGCACAGAGGCAATGACGCCGGAGCGGGTGAGGAACGTCCCGAAGAGCGTCAGGCTGAAGGTCAGGATCACCAGCGCCAGGTTCCAGAGCTTGAGCATCCGGCGGCGCTCCTGGATCATGATCGAGTGCAGGAAGGCGGTGCCCGTCAGCCAGGGCATGAAGGCCGCGTTCTCCACCGGGTCCCAGGCCCAGTAGCCGCCCCAGCCGAGCACGTGGTAGCTCCACCAGCCGCCGATCAGCAGGCCGAGCGAGAGGAAGTACCAGGCGGTGAGCGTCCAGCGGCGGGTGAGCTGGATCCAGTCGTCGCCCAGCCGCCCGGTCACCAGCGCCGCCACTGCGTAGGCGAAGGGCACCGTGAACCCGGTGAAGCCCAGGTAGAGGGCGACCGGGTGGGTGATCATCCCGGTGTCCTCCAGCAGCGGGTTCAGGCCGCGGCCGTCGGCCGGCACCGGCGCCAGGCGCGTGAAGGGCGGCGCGGCCAGCGTCATCACGCTCACGAAGAAGGCCAGCACGCCGAGCAGGGTCGCCAGCACCCAGGGGTGGAAGACGCGGGCCCGCTCGCGGTGGCGGGCCGCCACCACCACCGTGTAGAGCGCCAGCATCCAGGCCCAGAGCACCAGCGAGCCCTCCAGGGCGCCCCACACCCCGGTGATCCGGTACCAGAAGGGCGTGCCGAGGTTCGTGTTGTGAGCGACGTAGCGCACGGAGAAGTCGAAGGTGAGGAAGGCGTAGACCAGGAGGACGAAGGCGGCGGTCAGCAGGGCGAAGACGCCCAGGGCCGCGTGCTGGGCCGACTCCACCAGCGCCGTCCGTCCCGTCCGGCCGCCGGCGACGGCCAGGCCCGTCCCCAGCACGGCCAGGCCCAGGGCGACGAAGAGGGTGCCCTGGCCCAGCTCGGGGATCATCGCGGCTCACCGCGCAGCGTCCGCAGCAGCTCCTCGTACCCGGCCCGGTGGGCCTCGGACGGCGGCGCCTGGTACTCCTCCGAGTGCTTGGCGAAGATCTGCTGGGCCCGGAAGTACCCCTCGGCCGTCCATGCCCCTTCGACCACCGCGCCCCGGCCCTCGGCGAACAGGTCGGGCGGCGTCCCCCGGTGACGCACCGGGACGGTGCTCTTGCCGTCGGTCAACGCGAACCGGAGGTCGAGCGTGCGCGGGTGCCACTCGAGGGTCCCGGGCGCGACGAGCCCGCCCAGCCGGTAGGCCTTGCCGGGCACCGGCCCGGCCGCCAGCTCCGAGGGAGTGACGAAGTACACCGCCGACTGGGTGAGGCCGGCGTAGACGAGGTAGCCCAGCGCGCCCAGGATCACCAGTCCCCCGACGACGAACTTCTTCTTCATCGCCTCTCCAGGTCCCGCTGGCGGCGGAGGAGGTGTCGCCAGTAGCCGCCCAGCAGTGCCGCCGCCACCGCGTAGGCCGCGAACACGAACGCCCAGTGGTCGGGCATCAGGCCAGGGCCTCCTGCTCCCGCCGCAGCAGGGCCACCCGCTTGCTCACGAAGTAGGCGTAGACGAGCGCGAAGGCCACGACGTTGACCAGCAGGGCGACCAGGAACACCGGGGCCATGGCCGGCGGCCCGGGCTTGAGCAGGGTCGGCGGCTGGTGGAGCGTGCGCCACCAGTAGACGGAGAAGTGCACCAGCGGGATGTCGAGCGCGGCGACGATCCCCAGGACCGCCGCGTAGCGCGCGGCCCGCTCCCGGTCCTCGACCATCGCCCGCAGCAGGAGATACCCGAGGTAGAGGACGAAGAGGACGGCCACGCTCGTCAGCCGCGCGTCCCAGGTCCACCACGTCCCCCAGGTCGGCTTGCCCCAGATGGCGCCCGAGCTGATGGTGATCGCCGTGAAGATCACGCCGACCTCGGCCGAGGCGTGGGCGAGGCGGTCCGCGCCCTGGTGGCGCCGCCAGAGGTAGACGATGGAGGCGATGAGGACCACGCCGAAGGCCAGGTAGGCGACCAGCACGCTGGGCACGTGCAGGTACATGATGCGCTGCACGTTGCCCTGGACGGCTTCGGGCGGCGCCACGCCGAAGGCCATGACCAGCCCGGCCGCCAGCCCGAGCGCCGCCAGCCAGCCCAGGATCCGGCCCGGCTCAGCCTTCGAGGATGACATCGAAGGTCAGGACTCCCGTGGTGAGGTAGACCACGTCGGCGGCGGCCAGCAGCCCCAGCCACCGGCCCACGTCGGCCAGCGCCTGGCCGGCGAGCACGGCCGCGGTGGCCTCCACTGCAGCCAGCAGGACCGGCACCTGCACCGGCAGCAGCAGGACCGGGAACAGCACTTCCCGGGCCCGGACGTGCGCCGTCATGGCGGCGAAGAGCGTGCCGACGGCGGCCAGCCCGATCGTGGCGAGCACGACCACCGCGGCCAGCGCCGGCAGGCGCTCCAGCACGTCGAGGTTGAAGAAGAGGCCGAACAGCGCGAGCACGACGGCCTCGACCCCGAGCATCAGCAGCAGGTTGCCCGCCACCTTCCCCAGGTACACGGCCGACTTGTCGCCCGGCGCCAGCAGCAGACCTTCCCAGCACCCGTCGTCGCGCTCGACGAGGAAGGCCCGGCCGAGCGCGACCAGGCCGCTCAGCACGAACCCCAGCCAGAGCAGGCCGGGCAGCGCGGCGGCCAGGCGCTCGTGGTCGGCGCCCAGGGTGAACTGGAAGACGAAGAGCAGGAGCAGCGCGAAGAAGACGAGCGCGTTGACGGCCTCCTTGGACCGGCGCTCGATCCGCAGGTCCTTCCAAAGGACGATCCAGGCCCGCCGGGCGTAGCTCACGGCGTCTCCTCGGCGTGGGCCTCCCAGAGCCGCCGGACGTCCTCGGCGGTCAGCGTGGAGGCCGGGACGTCGAGGACGATCCGCCCGCCGGCCAGGATCGCCACCCGGTCGGCGACGCCGAGTCCCCGCGCCAGCCCGTGGGTGACGAGCAGCGCGGCCCCGCCCCGGGCCTTGACGGACGCCAGGTAGCCGTCGAGCCACTTGGCCGCCCGCTGGTCGAGCGCGGCGAACGGCTCGTCGAGCAGGAGCACCTGCGGCTCGCCCAACCATAGTCGGGCCAGCGCCAGTCGCCGCCGCATGCCGGCCGAGAGCGTGCGGACACGCTCGGCGGCGGCCGCCTCGAGGTCGAGCTGGGCCAGGGCGGCCCGGAGGCGGTCCTCGCCCGCCGGCCGGCCGTGAAGCGTGGTCCAGAACCGGAGGTTCTCCAGGGCGGTGAGGTCGTCGTAGGCCCAGCAGCCGTGGCCGACGACGCCCAGGTGCGGGCGCACCCGCTCCGGCTCGCGGGCGCAGTCGAAGCCCAGGATGCGGGCGGTGCCGGCGGTGGGTCGGCTGAGGGTGGCCAGGATGCGGAGCAGCGTCGTCTTGCCGGCGCCGTTGGCGCCGAGGAGCGCCAGGACTTCGCCGGCCGCCACCTGCAGGGTCACGTCACGCAGCACGAGGCGGCGGGCGAAGGCCTTGCGCAGGCCGCCGACATGGATCGAGAGACTGCTGGGCCGGCTCAAACCGCCTCATTCTGCCGTGCCGCTCCCGACCGGTCAAACGCACGCGACGGGGACGTCGCGTCTCGCGCGCCGGCTCCGCCCCCTGATTCGAGCGCGGGCCCCGCCCGCGCCATCCGGCTGTTGGGGGGAGGCTTCGGAAGGGGGGCGAAGCCCCCCTCCGAGCGCTAGACGCGCATCGCCCGCAGTCGGGCGATCCGCTCCTCGATCGGGGGATGGGTCGAGAACAGCGTCATGAGCGCCCGGCCGGACAAGGGATTGACGATGAACAGGTGCGCGGTGGCCGGGTTGGCGTCCATCGGCAGCGCGTGCTGCGCCATCTGCAGCTTCTCGAGGGCCTTGGCCAGGCCCCACGGCTTGCGGGTGTACGCGGCCCCCGAGGCGTCCGCCTGGTACTCCCGGGCCCGCGAGACCGCCAGCTGGACCAGCATGGCGGCGAGGGGAGCGAGGACGGCCATCAGCATGGCGGCCAGCGGGTTGACGCCGCCCTCCTCGTCATTGTGGCGGCCGCCGAAGATCGCCGTCCACTGCGCCATGTGGGCGAGGTAGGTGATGGCGCCGGCCAGAGTGGCGGCGATGGTCGAGATCAGCACGTCCCGGTTGGCCACGTGGGCCAGCTCGTGGGCCAGGACCCCCTCCAGCTCCTCCTCGTCGAGCAGGCGCAGGATCCCCTCGGTGACCGCCACCGCGGCGTGCTGTGGGTTGCGGCCGGTGGCGAACGCGTTGGGCGTCTCGGTCGGGATCAGGTACACCCGGGGCATCGGGATGCGCGCCCGGGTGGCGAGCCGGCGGACGATCGCGTAGAGGTCGGGCGCCTGGGCCTCGTCGATCGGCTTGGCCCCGTACATCGCGAGCACGATCCGGTCGGAGAACCAGTAGGAGAAGACGTTCATCGCGAGGGCGAGCACGAACGCGACGAGCATGCCCTGCTGGCCGCCGATCGCGCCGCCGATCAGGACGAGCATGGCCGTCAGCGCGGCCAGGAGCAGCGCGGTCTTGAACATGTGGGACATGCGGGTTCCCCCTCCCGGTGAACGAACGCCTGGTAAGTTCCGGTCAGAGCGTAGCAAACCCGTCAAGAACGGGTCAAATGCCTTGACTTGCCCCCACCCCGCCGATAGACTGAACCGGTTTCGTGAAAAAATCACTCACGACAACAAGTTACGCGGGGTTCCGCGAACCTCCGGACGACGTCATGATCATCAGGGTAGCCGACATCCAGGACGAAGGGCTCACGATCGCCGATCCCGCCCAGTTCGCTGTGCCCTACACGGACCGCAGCTGGCACCTGGAGAACATCCGGCTCGTACTCACCCGCGACGGCGACGACGTGCTGGTTGCCGGCGAGATCCGCGCCTCGGTACCGCTCAGCTGCGGGCGGTGCCTGGAAGAGTTCCGGGTGGCCGTGCACACGGCGGTGGACGCGCGCTACGTGCCCCGACCGCCGCTGGGTGACGTCGAGCTCGGCGCCGACGATCTCGACCTCGACTTCTACGACCACGGCGAGGTCGACCTCGCCATGCTGCTGGAGACCGAAACGACGCTCGCGCTGCCGATGAAGCCGCTCTGCCGCGCCGACTGCCGTGGCCTGTGCCCCGTCTGCGGCGCCAACCGCAACCTGGTCGCCTGCCGGTGCGCCGAGCGTCCGCTGGACCCACGGCTGGCCGTCCTCAAGCGCCTGGCCGACCGCCCGGGTTCCTGAGAGGAGGGGATCGTCGATGCCGCTGCCGAAACGCCGTCACTCCCGAGCCCGGGGTCGCAAGCGCCGCACCCACTACACGCTGGCCCCGGCGGCACGGTCCACCTGCCCGCAGTGCCGTGAGCCCAAGCAGCCACACCGCGTCTGCCCCCACTGCGGCTATTACAAGGGTCGGGAGATCGTCGCCGTCGAAGGCGCCTAGGGCGATCCGGCTCGTGTCCGCGACCCGCCGCGCGTGAAGATCGCGGTCGACGCCATGGGCGGCGACTACGGCCCGGCCGTCGTCGTGGCCGGCGCCGCCGCCGCCGCCCGGGACTTCGGGTCTCCCATCATCCTGGTCGGCGACAAGGCCGCCATCGAGCGGGAGGTCGCGCGGCTCGGGGCCGAGCACCTGCCCCTGGAGATCCGCCACGCCTCCCAGGTGGTCGGCATGGCCGAGAGCCCCGTCCAGGCCCTCCGCCGCAAGCGCGACTCCTCCCTCCGGGTGGCCGCCCAGCTGGTGAAGGACGGCGAGGCGGCCGCCTTCGTGTCGGCCGGCAACACCGGGGCGGCCATGGCGATCGCGATGTTCGTGATCGGCGTGCTGCCGGGCGTGGACCGGCCGGCGATCGCCGCCGTCCTGCCCAACCTCAAGCGCTTCACGGTGCTCCTCGACGTCGGCGCCAACGTCGACCCCAAGCCGATGCACCTGTTGCAGTTCGCGGTGATGGGTCACGTCTACGCCCGTGACATCCTGGGCTTCGACAACCCCCGGGTGGGGCTGCTCTCCGTTGGCGAGGAGGAGGGCAAGGGCAGCCAGCTGACCCGCGAGGCGTACGAGCAGCTCAAGGACTCCTCGCTCAACTTCGTCGGCAACGTCGAGGGCCGCGACATCTACAACGGCCGCTGCGACGTGGTGGTGACCGACGGCTTCACCGGCAACGTGGCGCTGAAGATCTCGGAGAGCCTGGCCGAGATGCTGGCGGCCATGATCCGGGAGGAGCTGATGCGGGACGTGCGCTCCCGGCTGGGCGCCGCGCTGGCCCAGAGCGCGTTCGCCCGGTTCCGGCGGCGCGTGGACTACACCGAGATGGGCGGGGCGCCCCTGCTCGGCATCGACGGGGCCGCCATCATCTGTCACGGGGCCTCGCCGGTGAAGGCGATCAAGAACGCGGTGCGGGTGGCCGGCGAGTGGGCCAGGGCCGGCGTGAACGATCACATCAAGGCCGCGCTGGAGGCGGAAGCGGCGCGGGGTGGACGGGAGGGAGGGCGGGAATGAACCGGGCCCGGATCGTGGGCATGGGCGCCTACGCGCCCAAGCGGGTGCTGACCAACGCCGACCTCGAGAGGATGGTGGACACCAGCGACGAGTGGATCGTGCAGCGCACGGGCATCCGCGAACGCCACCTGGCCGACGAGAACGAGGCCACCTCCGACCTGGCCGTCCGCGCCGCCCAGCAGGCGCTGGAGCGCGCCGGCCTGGTCCCCGAGGACATCGACCTCATCGTCGTGGGCACCACCACCCCGGACATGTTCTTCCCCACCGTGGGAAACCTGGTCCAGCACCGGCTGGGCTGCCGGCGGGCCGGCTCGATGGACGTGCTGGCCGCCTGCGCCGGCTCGATCTACAGCCTGGCCATCGGGTCCCAGTTCATCCAGACCGGCAAGTACCGCCGGGTGCTCTGCATCGGCGCCGAGACGCTGTCGCGCATCACGGATTTCACCGATCGGGGCACCTGCATCCTGCTGGCCGACGCCGCCGGCGCCGCCGTCCTGGAGGCGGGCGACGGGGACCGCGGCCTGATCGACGCCGACCTTTACTCGGACGGCCAGTACTGGGACCTCCTTTATATGCCGGGCGGCGGCTCCCGGCAGCCGGCCACCCGGGAGAGCGTGGAGGCCCGGCTGCACTACGCCCGGATGAAGGGCAACGAGGTGTTCAAGGTGGCCGTCCGGATGTTCGTCGAGTGTGCGGAGACCATCCTCGGGCGCCACGGCCTCACCGCCGACGACGTGGACCTCTTCATCCCCCACCAGGCCAACCTGCGCATCATCGAGGCCGCCGCCAAGCGGGTCGGGCTGCCCATGGAGAAGGTCTTCGTCAACGTCGACCGCTACGGCAACACCGGCGCCGCTTCGGTCTACGTGGCGCTGGAGGAAGCGGTCACCGCCGGCCGCGTCCGGCGCGGCGACCTGCTCCTGCTGGCCGCCTTCGGGGGCGGCTTCGCCTGGGGCGCCGCCCTGATCCGATGGTGACCGGCGGCCGAGAAGGCCGCTCCGGCCCGGCCGCATGATCGCGTTCCTGTTCCCCGGGCAGGGCTCGCAGGCGGTGGGGATGGGGCGCGCCTTCTACCAGGAGTCGGGGGCAGCCAAGGCGGTGTTCGAGGAAGCGAACGACGCGCTGGGCGAAAACCTCACCCGCCTGATCTTCGAGGGGCCGGAGGCCGAGCTGGCTCTCACCGCGAACACGCAGCCGGCGATCCTCACCGTCAGTGTCGCCGCCGCCGCCGTGGCCGCCGAGCGAGGGCTGCGACCGGCGCTGGCCGCCGGTCACAGCCTGGGTGAGTACTCGGCGCTGGTCGTCACCGGGGCCCTGGCGTTCCGCGACGCGGTGCGGGTCGTCCGCCGGCGCGGGGAGTTCATGCAGGAGGCCGTGCCGGTCGGCACCGGGGCCATGGCGGCCCTGCTGGGGCTCGACCTGGCCCAGGTCGAGGCGATCTGCGCCGAGGCCGCCGGCGGCGAGGTGGTAGAGGTCGCCAACATCAACGCCCCGCAGCAGATCGTCATCGCCGGCCACCGGGCGGCGGTGGAGCGGGCGGTGGTGCTGGCCGGCGAGCGCGGCGGCCGCAAGAGCGTGCTGCTGCCGGTGAGCGCGCCGTTTCACTGCACGCTGATGCAGCCGGCGGCGGCCCGGCTGCGCGAGGTGCTGGAGCCGGTGCCGGTGAGCGATCCCCGGGCGCCCGTCGTCCGCAACGTCGACGCCGGCCTCACGCGGACGGCGGCCGAGGTCAAGCCGGCGCTGGTGGCGCAGGTCGCCAGTCCCGTGCGGTGGACCGAGAGCGTGCAGCGGCTGCACGCCGAGGGGGCGAGCATGTACGTGGAGGTGGGCCCGGGCCGTGTCCTGACCGGGCTCCTGCGCCGGATCCTGGACGGCGCTCGGGGCCTGAACGTCGAGGACCCGCCGAGCCTGGAGCGGGTCCTGGCCGCGGTCCAGGAGCCGACGGCGTGAGCCGGCAGCCGCTGGCCGGGCGCGTGGCGATCGTCACCGGCGCCAGCCGCGGGATCGGCGCCGCGGTGGCCGCGTTGTTGGCGGAGGACGGAGCGGCCGTGGTAGTCTCGGGCCGCGACGCCGATCGACTGGCGCGCACGGTCAAGGACCTCGAGGGCAGCGGCGCTCCGGTGGTCGGCGTGCCGGGCGACGTGGCCAGCCGGGAGGACTGCGAGCGGCTCGTGGAAACCGCCCGGCAGCGGTTCGGACGGCTCGACCTCCTGGTGAACAACGCCGGCATCACGCGCGACGGCTTGCTGGTCCGGATGAAGGACGAGGACTGGGACCGGGTGATCGAGGTGAACCTCCGCGGCGCATTCCTGATGACCCGGGCGGCGGCCAAGGTGATGGTCCGCCAGAAGGGCGGCCGCATCATCAACATCGCCTCCGCCGCCGGCGCCATGGGCAACCCGGGACAGGCCAACTACTCGGCGGCCAAGGCCGGGCTGATCGGGTTCACGAAGGCCACCGCCCGGGAACTGGCCCACTGGTCGATCCTGGTCAACGCGGTGGCTCCGGGGCTGATCGACACCGACATGACGGCCGGCCTGTCGGAGGCGGCCCGGCAGGCGCTCCTCGCGCAGGTCCCGCTGGGCCGGGCCGGCACCGTGCGCGAAGTGGCCGAAGTGGTACGATTCCTGGCCGGTGACGGAGCCACGTACATCACGGGGCAGGTCTTCCACGTCAACGGCGGTCTCTACACCTGATCGGAAGATGAAGACACCTCATCGGTTTCGGGAGGTCAAGCGCTGATGGCGAAGTCAGTGGAGGAGCGGGTCAAGGAGATCATCGTCGAGCAGCTCGGCGTCGACGAGGAGGATGTCACGCCCAACGCCAAGTTCGTCGAGGATCTGGGGGCGGACTCCCTGGACACGGTCGAGCTGGTGATGGCGCTGGAGGAGCACTTCGACATCCAGATTCCCGACGAGGACGCCGAGAAGATCGTGACCGTGGGCGACGCCATCCAGTACATCAAGGACAACTCGTAGTGCCCGAGCGCCGGCGGGTCGTGGTCACCGGGCTGGGGGCCTTGACGCCCCTCGGCAACAGCACCGAGGAATTCTGGGCCGGCCTGACCCAGGGGCGGTCCGGGATCGGGCCCATCACCAAGTTCGATGCCCATCAGAAGGACGCCGACGGCAACTACCGGTTCGCCACCCGCATCGCCGGCGAGATCCGCCACTTCGACCCGCTGAAGTTCGTGGACAAGAAGGAAGCGCGCCGCCTCGATCCCTACCTGCAGTACGCGCTGGCCTGCTCGGTGATGGCGGTCGAGGACGCCGCCCTGGATCCCGGCCGGGTCGACGCCGCCCGGTTCGGCGTCATCATCGGCTCCGGCATCGGCGGGATCCAGACGCTACTCGACGGGCAGGAGACGATCCGGGACAAGGGGCCGGAGCGGGTGTCGCCGTTCCTGATCCCGATGCTGATCGTCAACATGGCGTCGGGGCTGGTCTCGATGCGGTTCGGCGCCCGCGGGCCCAACTCGGCGGTGGTGACCGCGTGCGCCACCGGCAACCACGCCATCGGCGACGCCTTCAAGCTGATCGAGCGGGACGTCGCCGACGTGATGATCGCCGGCGGCGCCGAGGCCATCATCGTTCCCCTCACCATCGCCGGCTTCTGCGCCATGAAGGCGATGTCCACCCGCAACGACGAGCCGACCCGCGCCTCCCGTCCCTTCGACGCCGACCGGGACGGGTTCGTGCCGAGCGAGGGCGGGGGCGTCGTCGTGCTGGAAGCCCTGGAGCACGCCCGCCGGCGCGACGCGCGCATCTACGCCGAGATCGTCGGCTACGGGATGTCGGCCGACGCCCACCACATGACGGCGCCCGACCCGGAGGGCGAGGGTGCCCGCCAGGCGATGGCCGCCGCGCTGCGGGACGCCGGCGTCGCCGCCGAGTCGGTGGGCTACATCAACGCTCACGGGACCTCCACGCCCTACAACGACAAGTTCGAGACGCTGGCCATCAAGCGCCTGTTCGGCGAGCACGCCCGGCGCCTGGCCGTGTCGTCCACGAAGTCCATGACCGGTCACCTGCTCGGCGCCGCCGGCGGCGTCGAGGCCATCGCCACCATCCTGGCCATCCACCACGGCCTGCTGCCGCCCACCATCAACTACGAGACCCCCGACCCGGACTGCGACCTCGACTACGTGCCCAACCAGGCCCGCAAGCAGGACGTCGAGGTGGCGCTGTCCAACGCGTTCGGCTTCGGCGGAACGAACGCCACGCTCGCCTTCCGGAAGTTTCACCCCTAGGACCGCCCGCCCCCCTGGATCCCGCCGCGGTCGCGGCCCTGGAAGCGCGCCTCGGCCACCGCTGCCGCGATCACGACCGGCTCGCGCGGGCGCTCACCCACGCGTCCTTCGCCCACGAGCGGCCGCCGGCGGCGCACAACCAGGCGCTGGCCTTCGTGGGCGACGCCGCGCTCGGCCTGGTGGTGGCCGAGCGGCTCTTCGGCGAGGACCCGACGGCGCCGGTGGGGGCCTTGACGGCGCGGCGGGCGGAGATCGTGTCCGGGGCCACGCTGGCCCGCTGGGCGGCGGCGCTCGACCTGGGGCCGCTGCTGCGGCTCGGTCGGGGCGAGGCGGCCTCCGGCGGAGCCGCCCGCACCTCCACGCTGGCCGAGGCGCTGGAGGCGGTGTTCGGGGCCATCTACCTCGAGGGCGGCCTGGACGCGCTGCGCCCCGTGGTCGCCCGGCTGGCGGCGTGGGGCCCGTGGTAGGCTGACCGCATGAGACTCTGGCCGTGGCGGCGCGTCGCCGACGTGGCCCCGGTCTCGCTCGATGACGTCGCGCTGACGGAAGCGCTCCTCCGTCGCGGCGTCGAGGACGTCTTCGAAGTCCGCGAGGTGCACTTCCGGGGCGGCGCGATCGTGTACCGCGGGGCGCTGCTGGCCCCGCCGTCGCGGGCGGTGGACGTCCTGACCACGCGGTTCCGGCCCTTCGGGTACACGCCGTTCCTGCGGGCCGAGGTGGACGGGGTCGTGCTCCAGGCGGTGCCGCTGGCGGAAACGACGCTCCGGCCGCGGGTGGGCATCCACGTCCTCCTCTTCGTGCTGACCTGCCTCACGACCCTGGTGTCCGGCGCCCTGTTCTTCGCGTCGCCGACGTTCGCCCCGCTGGGCTCCCGCTCCTGGTGGGGGGCGTTGCTGGCCGGCACGCCGTTCGCGGCGACCCTGCTGGCCATCCTGGGCGTCCACGAGTTCGGGCACTACTTCACCGCCCGCTATCACCGGGCTGCGGTCAGCCTGCCCTACTTCATCCCGGCGCCGCCGGTGGTGCTGTTCGGCACCTTCGGCGCGATCATCCGGATGCGCTCGCCGGCGCGCGACCGCAACGCGCTGTTCGACATCGCCGCCGCCGGCCCGCTGGCCGGCTTGCTGGTGGCGATCCCGGCCACGCTGATCGGGCTCGGCTGGTCGGTGGTGGGCCCGGTTCCGACCGGCGAGGCCGTCCGCTTCGGCGATCCGCTGCTGCTCAAGGCGATCGTCTACCTGACGTTCGGGTCGATTCCAGCCGGACACGACGTGTTCCTGCATCCGGTCGCAGTGGCCGGCTGGGCCGGGTTCTTCGTGACCGCGCTCAATCTCTTTCCGGTCGGGCAGCTCGACGGCGGCCGCATCGCCTACGCGCTGTTCGGCCCCGGCCACCGCCGGGTCGGCCTGATCACGTTCGTCGCCCTGCTGGCGCTCGGCGTGGTCACCGGCTCCCTCAATTGGTTCGTGTGGGCGGCGCTGCTCTTCTTCCTGGTGGGTTTTCACCACACTCCGCCGCTGGACGACCTGACGGCCCTCAGCCCCGGCCGCCGGCTGCTGGGCTGGATCTGCCTGGTGCTGCTGGTGCTGCTGATCCCGCCGGTGCCGATCTCGTTCGAGTAGCCCGGAAGGGGTGGGCGCAGCCCCCCTTCCGAAACCTCCCCCGGGATGAGGTTGCGGCGGCGGAGCCGCCGCTCCAGTGGCGTGTCCAGGGGACCCTGGCCTCCGCGCAAGGTCCCCAGGATTCAGGTTGCGGCGGCGGTGGGGCCCCCGGCGCGGACGCGCGCCATCAGCGCGAGCCCGGCCAGAAAGAAGGCGCCGACGGCCAGGATGGCCGCCCGCTGATTGCCGGCCATGAGCCACGACACGCCGCCGAACACCAGCGGCCCCAGGACGGCGCCGGTCTTGCCGACCAGCGCGTAGAAGCCGAAGAACGCCGCCTCCCGGCCCGGCGGCACGAGCGTCGCCATCATCGTCCGGCTGGCGGCCTGGATGGCGCCGAGCCCGGTGCCGGCCAGGATGGCCAGGATCCAGAACTGCCACTTGGCCGTCACGAACCAGGCCAGCACGGTGACCGCCGTCCATTGCCAGAGCATCACGGTCACGACCCGCCGAGGCCCCCAGGTGTCGGTGGGGCGGGCCCACGCCGCCGCCCCCACCAGCGCCGTGACCTGGACCAGCATGAAGAGCAGGAGCGTCTCGCCGAACGTGAAGCCGAGGGTCTTGCCGGCGAAGACCGCCGAGAAGGCGATGACCGTGTTGACGCCGTCCTCATAGATCAGGTAGGCGAGCAGGAACCGCTTGAGCTGGCCCAGCCCGGGCGTGACGAGGATCTCGCGCAGCGTGGCCAGCGTGTCGGCCAGTCCCCGGCGCATCGCGGTGCGCAGCGGCATCGCCGCCCGGACGTCGGGCGGCAGGGCGACGAAGGCCGGCAGCGCGAACAGGCCGAACTGCGCGGCGGCGGTCAGGAAGCAGGCCCAGTACGCCTCGGCCCGGGCCGGCGGCAGCGCGGCCAGGAAGGCGACCAGCGAGCCGGCGTAGCCGACCGCGAAGCCGGCGGCCGAGAGCCGCCCCTGCTCGCCGGGGGCGGCCAGGCGCGGCAGGTAGGCGTTGTAGTAGACGAAGGCCGCCTCGTAGCAGACCAGGGCCGTCACGCCGAGCAGGAAGCCGCTGAGCACCATCCCCGGTCCCAGGGTGGCGAGCGAGGCGGTCGCCGCCACCGACACCAGCGTGAACCCGACGAAGAACGGCTTGCGCGTGCCGGCGTGGTCGGCGATGCCGCCCAGCACCGGCGAGGAGAGAGCCACCGCGACCATGGTGGTGGAGTTGATGAAGCCCCACCACAGGTCGCCCCGGCCCTCGGCGTTGCCCACGACGAGCTCGGCATAGTAGCGGGGGAAGATGGTCGCCACGACGATGGCGGCGACCGCCGAGTTGGCGAAGTCGTAGAGCGTCCAGGCCGCGAGCGTCCGGAGGGGGGCGCCCACGGCCGGCAGGATGGCACAGCCGGACGGGATGCGCTAGTATCCGCGCCATGCCGGCCCGGCTCGACCTCCGCACGCTGCGCGGTCTGGTGCGCCGGGGCGAGATCGACACCGTCCTGGCGGTCTTTCCCGACCACTACGGCCGCCTCATGGGCAAGCGGGTCGTCGCCCGCCACTTCGTGGAGCACGTGGCCCGCTCGGGCAGCCATGCCTGCATCTACCTCTTCACCGTGGACATGGAGATGGAGCCCCTGCCGGGCTTCGCGCTGACCTCGTGGGAGCGGGGCTACGGCGACATGCACTGCGTGCCGGACCTCCGGACGCTGCGCCGGCTGCCGTGGCTGCCCGGCACCGCGCTCGTGTTCTGCGACGTGTACGACGACGAGGGCCGGCCGATCGAGGAGGCGCCGCGCTGGGTGCTCAGGCGCCAGGTCGAGCGGGCGGCGCGGCGGGGCTTCCAGGTCAAGGTCGCCGCCGAGCTCGAGCTTTACTGCTTCCGGGAGTCGTTCGCCCAGGCCCGGGCCCGCCGCTACCACGGGCTCACGCCGGTCGCCGACTACCTGGAGGACTACCACATCCTGCAGACCACGCGGGAGGAGCCGCTCATCCGGGCCATCCGCAACGCGATGGAGGGAGCCGGGGTGCCGGTCGAGACCTCCAAGGGCGAGTGGGGGCGCGGGCAGGAGGAGATCAACCTCGAGTACGCCGAGGCGCTGGAGATGGCCGACCGCACCGCGCTCTACAAGCACGGAGCCAAGGAGATCGCCGACCAGCACGGCGGCTCGATCACCTTCATGGCCAAGTACGACATGGGCGCCGCCGGTTCCTCCTTCCACCTGCATTCCTCGCTCTGGGACCGGGCGGGCCGGCGGCCGCTGTTCGCCACCCGGGGCCGCGGGGCGCCCCGGTCGCTGCCGCCGCTGGCGGGCCAGTGGCTGGCCGGCCAGATGGCGCTGGCCCGGGAGCTGGCGCTCTTCTACGCGCCCACGGTGAACTCCTACAAGCGCTACCAGGCCGGCTCGTTCGCCCCCACCCGCATCGTGGCCGGCTGGGACAACCGCACCTGCGGCTTCCGCCTGTGCGGCGAGGGAGCGGCGGTCCGCGTCGAGAACCGCATCCCCGGCGCCGACGCCAACCCGTACCTGGCCTTCGCCGCCACCATCGCCGCCGGCCTGCACGGCCTGCAGAACCGGCTCAAGGCCCCGCGCCTCTACGAGGGCAACGCCTACCAGGACGCCACGCTGCCCCAGGTGCCCAAGACCCTGCGGGAGGCGATCGCCGAGTTCGAGCGGTCGCGGGCGGTGCGGGCGGCGTTCGGCGACCGGGTGGTGGACCACTACCTGCACCTGGCCCGGCTCGAGCAGCAGGCCTTCGACCAGGCGGTGACCGACTGGGAGCTCCTGCGCAACTTCGAGCGCATATGACCCCGCCCCGGCTCGAGCACAAGGTCGCGCTGATCACCGGGGCCGGGATGGGCATCGGCCGGGAGGCGGCGGTGCTCTTCGCCGGCGAGGGCGCCCGGGTGGTGGTGGCAGACATCGACGAGGCGGCGGCCCGGGAGACGGCGCGGCTCTGCGAGAAGGCCGGCGGCGAGGCCCTGGCGGTGATCGGCGACGTGGCCCTGGAGGCCGAGGTCCGCCAAATGGTCGAGGAGGGCGCCGCCCGCTTCGGCGCCCTGCACGTCCTCTACTGCAACGCCGGCGTGCTGTGGAAGGACCGCGACCGCTCGGTGCTGGAGACCGACGAGCGGTGGTGGGACCGGGTGGTCGCCATCAATCTCAAGTCGGCCTTCTGGGTCACCAAGTACGGGATCCCCCACCTGCAGCGGGCCGGCGGCGGCTCCATCATCCTCATGGGCTCGGTCTCGGCCCTGGTCGGCTTCACCCGGGCCCAGGACGCCTACACCGTCGCCAAGGGCGGACTCATCTCGCTGACCAAGTCGCTGGCCATCCAGTTCGCCCGCGACCGCATCCGCTGCAACATCATCCACCCGGGGATCGTGGACACGCCGCTGCAGGCCCCGTACCTCACCGAGGCCCTGCGCCGCGAGTTCGAGAGCGGGATCCCGCTCGGACGCATCGCCCACCCGCGCGAGATCGCCCGGGTGGCGCTCTTCCTGGCCAGCGACGAGTCCTCCTACATGACCGGCGCCGAGCTGGTCGTCGACGGCGGCTTCACCGCCGGCTGAAGGCACCGCGTGGCCCGGTCCCGCGCCGAGCCGCTGCCGCGAGCGCCGCTGGCGCTCGGCCGCCTGGCGACCGGCGACGCGGTCGTCACCGCCGCCGGGGCGCTCGTGCTCCTGCTGCTCTTCACCTTCGTGATGTGGCCCATCGTGCGTGTGCTGGCGCTGAGCCTGGCCGGGCCGTCGGGCGTCACGCTGGCCCACTACGTCGAGTTCTTCGGCTCCTGGCGCCTGGCCCGCATCCTGGTGCAGAGCCTGGCCGTCAGCCTGGTGTCCACCGGACTCACCGTGCTGGTGGCCCTGGTCCTGGCCTACGCGGTGACGCGGACCGACATCCCCGGCAAGCGGTTCATCTCGCTCATGAGCCTGCTGCCGCTGATCTCGCCGCCCTTTCTCGTCTCGCTGGCGTTCATCCTCCTCTTCGGCCGCAACGGCGTCGTCACCCGCGCGCTGGGGCTCGAGGGGTCCATCTACGGCTTCCACGGCATCGTGCTCTCCCAGGTCTTCACCTTCCTGCCCCAGGCCTACCTCCTGCTGGCCAACGTGCTCGGCAACATCGACACCCGGCTGGAGGAGGCGGCCGAGAACCTGGGCGCCGGCCCGCTCACCACGCTCCGGCGGGTGACGCTGGCTCTGGCCCGGCCGGGGATCGCCTCGGCCGCGCTGATCGTCTTCATCCTGTGCCTGACCGACTTCGGCAACCCGATCCTCATCGGCGGCCGCTACAACGTGCTGGCGACGGAGATCTACGCCCAGGTCATCGGGATGAACGACTTCGCCACCGCGGCCACGATGAGCGTGGTGCTCCTGGTGCCGTGCCTGGCCGCCTACCTGCTCAACGTCCACGTCGTGGGCACCCGGTCCTACGTCACCGTCACCACCGGGGCCCGCACCGCCGCCCGGCCGACGCCGCCCGGACTGCGGCTCGCCCTGCTCGTCGTCGCCGGCGGGATCGCGGCCTTCATCGCCGGCATCTACGCGCTGATCCCGCTCGGCTCCCTGGTCCGCCTTTGGGGCAGCGACTGGTCGCCGTCGCTCGAGCACTACCGCTTCGCCTCGTCGGCCGAGGGGGCGTGGCCGGTCTGGAACAGCGTGCAGCTGGCCGTGCTGGCCGGAGCCCTCGGCACCGCGCTGGCGCTGGTCACGGCGTATCTGGCCGAGCGCCGCCGCCCGCCGGGCGCGCGCCTGATCGAGTCGCTGAGCCTGCTGCCGGCGGCCCTGCCGGGCACGGTGGTGGGGGTCGGCTACATCCTGGCCTTCAACGTGCCCCCGCTGCTGCTGACCGGCACGGTGTGGATCCTGGTGGCCAGCGTCGTCTTCTGGAAGTTCCCGGTGGCGGTGCTGGCCGGCATCAACGCGCTGAAGCAGGTGGACCCGGCGGTGGAGGAGGCGGCGGTGAGCCTGGGCGCCGGCCCAGTTCGCACCTTCGCCCGGGTGATGCTGCCCCTGCTCACCGGGGCCGCGTTCTCGATCTTCGTCTACTTCTTCATCAACGGCATGGTCACGGTCAGCGCGGTGATCTTCCTCATCTTCCCCGGGTTCAACTTGGGCTCGGTGGCGATCCTCAACCAGGTCGAGAACGGCTACCCGGGCGTGGCCTGCGCGCTGGGCACGATCATCCTGGCCATCGTCGTGGGGGCCGTCCTGCTGCTCCGGGCCGTGGTCGGGGGAGACCGGGTGGCCATCCTGAAGGTGTAACGGGAAAGGAGAACCGTCATGCGCACGAGGCTCGCGCTGGTGCTCGTCGCCGTCGGCCTGCTCGTGGTCCCGGCCTGGCTGCCGGCGGCCGAGGAGCGGCTCGTGATCTACACCGCATTCGAGGAGAACGAGCTGAAGGACTTCTGGGAACAGTTCCGGAAGGACCTGCCGGACCTGGCGGCGAAGGCCTCCTACATCCGCGCCTCCACCGGGCCCATCATGGCCCGGGTGGAGGCCGAGCGGGCCAACCCCCAGGCCGACGTCATCTGGGGCGTGTTCAACGACTACCTGACCGCGGCCGCCCGCAAGGGGCTGCTCGAGCCGTACGTGGCGAAGGAGTCGGACCGCATCCCGGCAAGGTTCAAGCACCCGGAGAACATGTGGCAGGGCGTGACGCTGCTGACGGTGGCCTTCGCCGTCAACACCAGGCGCATGCAGGAGCTGCGGCTCCAGCCGCCGCGGACGTGGGACGACCTGCTGGAGCCGCGCTACAAGGGCCACATCGTGATGTCCAACCCCTCGACCTCGGGCACCGCCTACCTGCTGCTCGCCAGCCACGTCCGGCGCCTGGGCGAGGACCGGGCCTTCGAGTACTACGAGCGACTCGACAGGAACCTGGCCCAGGTCACCAAGTCGGGCGGCGCGCCGGGCCGGATGGCGGCGGCCGGCGAGACGCCGATCGGCATCGCGCTGGCCTACGAAGTCGAGGTCGCCCGCAAGCAGGGCGCGCCCATCGAGGTGATCCATCCCACCGACGGGGTGGCCTGGACCTTCGAGGGCAACGCGCTGGTGAAGGGCGCCCGCAACCCGCAGAACGCCCGGCGGTTCCTGGACTGGGCCGTCTCGCGCTCGGCGATGGAAGCCTACGCCAAGTGGCGGGGCAGCGGCATCACCCGCGCCGACGTGGCCGTCAGCGGCCCCCGGATCACCGACCTCCGGCTGATCGACCTCGACTTCGTCTGGGCGGCCGAGAACAAGGACCGGCTGGTCAAGAAGTGGCAGGAGAAGTTCTCCCGCTGAGGCGGCGGTGCAGATCGCGCTGCGCGGCCTGACCAAGCGCTTCGGCGCCGCCACGGCCGTCGACGGGCTGACCCTGGACGTCCGCCCCGGCGAGCTCGTCTCGCTGGTCGGGGGCTCGGGCTGCGGCAAGACCACCACGCTCCGCCTGGTGGCGGGCTTCGAGCGCCCCGACGCCGGCCAGGTGCTCTTCGACGGGCGGGTGGTCAACGACGTGCCGCCGCGCCGGCGCAACGTCGGCATCGTCTTCCAGTCCTACGCGCTGTTCCCCACCATGACGGTGGCCGAGAACATCGCCTTCGGGCTCCGGGTCGCGCGCTGGCCGGAGGCGCGGACCCGGGCCCGGGTGGCGGAGATGGTGGCGCTCACGCACCTCGGCGGCCTCGAGGGGCGCTACCCCCACCAGCTCTCCGGCGGGCAGCAGCAGCGGGTCGCGCTGGCCCGGGCCCTGGCCCGGCAGCCGGCCGCGCTGCTGCTCGACGAGCCGCTCTCGGCCCTGGACGCCAAGATCCGGCTGCGGCTGCGGGCCGAGATCCGCAAGATCCAGCAGGACCTCGGCATCAGCACCCTCTACGTCACCCACGACCAGGAGGAGGCGCTGTCCATCGCCGACCGGATCGCAGTGATGCGCGACGGCCGGCTGGAGCAGGTCGGCCGCCCGGAGGAGATCTACGCCGCCCCGGCCAGCGCCTTCGTGGCCGACTTCGTCGGGATCACCAACCTCTTCCGCTGCCGCGTCGTCTCGGCGGAGTCGGGCCTGGTGGACTGGGAGGGCGAGCGGCTCTGCGTCGGACCGCTGGCCGCGAACGCCGGCGACAGCATCGTGGTCTCCGTCCGGCCCGAGAAGATCGGGCTCGGCGGCGCCGCCGGCGAGACCAACCGGATCGAGGGCGTGGTGGAGGTCATCACGTTCCTGGGCCCGTTCGTCCGGGTCGAGGTGGCCGCCCGCGGCCGGCCCCTGTGGGTGGACGTGCCCCACGGGGCGGCGGCGGCGCTGGCCCGCCGCAAGCCGGTGACGCTCACCTTCGCCCCGGCCGACTGCGTGGTCCTCCCGGCCGGCGACGGCCATTAGCGCCGCCCGCGTCGTCATCGTCGGCGGCGGGGTGGCCGGCTGCAGCCTGGCCTACCACCTGGCCGCGGCCGGCACGAGCGACGTCCTCGTCCTCGAGCGCGGCGAGCTGACCGGCGGCTCCACGTTCCACTCGGCCGGCCTGGTGGGCCAGCTGCGCGCCTCCGAGGCGCTCACC
>DATLZL010000562.1:0-2104 GCA_035574035.1 Binatia bacterium
CGACCGAGAGCGTCTCGGCCCGCACCACCCGGGCGGTGGCCGGCCACGAGGTGAGCCCGAGCACCAGGACGATCCGGTCCAGCCCGGGGCCGAACAGCGCGGCCACCACCGCGGCCAGGAAGAACCGGGGCACGACCTGGACCAGCTCGGCCGTGCGCATGAGCGCCTCGTCGAGCCGGCCCCCGTGATAGCCGGCCACCAGGCCGACCGGGACGCCGATCGCCAGCGTCATCAGGCCCACAACGCCGACGACCAGCAGCGAGGTCCGGGCCCCGTGGGCGACGCCGGCCAGCAGGTCCCGGCCGAGGTCGTCCGTCCCGAACGGGTGAGCGGCCGAGGGGGGCGCCAGCGGCGGCCCGACGCCGGCGAAGGGGCCGGCCGGAGC
This sequence comes from Binatia bacterium, assembly GCA_035574035.1. GTDB lineage: Bacteria > Methylomirabilota > Methylomirabilia > Rokubacteriales > CSP1-6 > DATLZL01. The sequence goes on from DATLZL010000562.1 coordinate 386, forward strand.
GAGACGGTCGGCGGCCAGGGCGACGAGAGTCAGGGCCAGCAGCAGGCCCGAGCCGAGCAGGGCGCCCGACCCGAGCGCAGGCCGGAGCGCCGGCGCCTCGGGCCGGCGCGGGCGCAGGCGCGCCGGCTCAGCGGTAGCGGATGCGAGGGTCGAGCCAGCCACAGGCGAGGTCGGTGACCAGGTTGGCGGCGATCACGGTGACGGAGGCGACCAGCAGGATGCCGAGCAGGACGGGGTGGTCGCGGGTCTCGACGGCCGAGACCAGGAGCCGCCCGAGCCCCGGCCAGGCGAAGACGACCTCCACCAGGACGGCGCCGGTCAGGAACATCCCGACCCGGGCGCCGACGACCGTCGCCACCGGCAGCAGGGCGTTCCGGAGCGCGTGGTGGTGGACGCGCCGCTCGTCCAGGCCCTTGGCGCGCGCCGTCTGCACGTAATCGGCCTCGAGCGTCTCCAGCAGGCCCGTGCGCACCAGGCGCGTCGTCAGCGCCAGCTCGGCGGCGGCCAGCACCATGGCGGGCAGCGCCAGGTGGTGCAGCACGTCGAGCGCCCAGGCCAGGCCGGTGAGCTGGCGGCGGGCGTCGGTCAGGCCCTGGACTGGGAACCACCCGAGCCCGAGCGCCAGCGCGAGCAGGGCCAGCTGCGCCAGCCAGAACGACGGCAGCGCGACGCCGACCGCCGCCCCGAGCCGGAGCAGGAGGTCGAGCGGCCGGCGCGCCCGACGCGCCGCCAGGCTGCCGAGCGCGAGGCCCAGGCCGGTGGACACGACCAGCGCGGCTCCCAGGAGCAGGAACGTGGGCAACATCCGCTCGGCGATCAGGTGGATGACCGGGCGACCGTGGACGTACGACGCGCCCAGGTCGCCCTGGAGGACGCGGCCGACCCACACCGCGAGCTGCTCGGGCCAGGGCCGGTCGAGCCCGAACCGGGCGCGCACGAAGGCGTGGTGGGCGGGGTCGCCGTGCTCGCCGCCCAGCGCCACGACCGGGTCTCCCGGCGCCAGGTGGACGAGGACGAAGGTGACGGTGATCAGGACGGCCACCGCCGGCACGGCGGCGACCACCCGCCGGGCGACGAACCGGACGGTCACGTCCCGCGGGCCCGGGCGGCGCTCACGGCCGCGCGCAGGACGCGGCCTCGGCGAAGAGGCCGGTCCACGGCTTGAACCCGCCGCAGCGCGCCGTCCACGCCCGGGTGGTCGGGGTCTCGACCAGCCAGAGGTAGGGGAGGTCCTGGACCAGGATCTCCTGGATCTCGCGGTAGAGCCGCCCGCGGGCCTCGCGGTCCACCGTGCGGGCCGCCTGGTCGAAGAGCGCGTCCACCCGCGGGTGACGGTAGCCGGCGGCGTTGGTGAAGGGCGCGGGACCGATCTGCGAGGAGTGGTACATGCGGCGGACGCCGATCTCGGGGTCGGGGCCGTTGCAGTACGAGATCACGTTGGTGTCGAAGTTGCGGTCGCGGAACACGACCGGCGCGAAGGCGGCCGGCTCGAGCGGCCGCGGGGTCAGCGCGATGCCGACCGCGCCGAGCTGCTGGCGGAGCAGCTCACCGTACTTGGCGAAGGCCGGGAAGTGCAGGAAGTCGAGCGCGAGCCGGGTGCCGTCGGCGACGCCGGCTGCGCCCCGGGCCACCCGCGGGCCCTCGCCCTCCCGCCGCCAGCCGGCGGCGTCCAGGAGCCGCTCGGCCTCCGCGCGGTCGTGGCGGGGCAGCGGCAGCCCG
>DATLZL010000563.1:0-10199 GCA_035574035.1 Binatia bacterium
CGGCACGGGCGTTGCACGGACGGGTCCGTCCGATCCACCGACGAGGAGCACGATGGCCCAGCCGCACCCGATGACGGCCGAGACGCTGACCGAGGTGTTCGCGCGCCGCACCGCGCTGGACCCGGCGCAGCCGTACTTCCACCTCTACGGCGAGACGGTCACCTATGGCCGGCTGTGGGAGCAGAGCGCGCGCTACGCGGCGGCCCTGGTCCGGGCCGGCATCCGGCGCGACGACAAGGTGGCGCTCGTCTATCCGACGTGCGCCGAGTTCTTCTACACGTTCCTGGGGGCGCTGCGTCTGGGCGCGGTGCCGGTGCCGCTCTACCCCACGCTCGGCGTGGAAGGCACCGCCAGCCTCCTGCGCGACTCGGAGGCGGCGGCGGTGGCGACCATCGGCTGGTTCCGCAAGGGCGTGGACGAGGCGGTCGCGCTGGCGCCGGGGGTGCGGGTGGTGCTGGAGCCGCCCGACCTGGAGAGCGCCGAGCCGCTCACGCGGTTCCCCGAGCCGGCGCCGGACGACCTGGCCTTTCTCCAGTACACCTCGGGCTCCACCGGACAGCCGCGCGGGGTCATGCTCACCCACGCGAACGTGGTGAAGACCTGCCGCTTCATGGCCGCCGCCGCCGGAGTCACGGCGGCCGACCGCGTCGTCTCGTGGCTGCCGCTCTACCACGACATGGGGCTCATCGGCTGCGCCTTCACGCCGCCGCTGGCGGGCACGCCGGTCTGGTTGCTGCCGCCCGACCTGCGCAACCCCCGGCAGTGGCTGGAGCAGATCACCGCCGTGCGGGCCACGTTCACGGTGTCGCCGGACTTCGGCTACCGCAACTGCGTCCGGAACGTCAGCGACACGACCGGCCTCGACCTCACCTCGCTGCGGGCCGCGCTGTCGGGCGCCGAGCCGATCCGGCCCGGCACCATCGAGGCCTTCGAGTCGCACTTCGGGGTCAAGAACGTCGTCGCGCCCTGCTACGGGCTGGCCGAGGCCACCCTGGCCGTCGCCATCTGGCCCGTCGGGGTGCCGGTGCGCCTGGATCCCAGCCGGCGCTTCGTCGCCGTCGGCCCACCGTGCCGGGACGTCCGGGTGCGGATCGTGGCGCCGCGCGAGGATCCCGAGGCGCCCGCCGCCGAGGACCCGCTGCCGCTGCCGACGATGACCGAGGGCGAGATCTGCGTGCAGAGCCCGGGGGTGATGCGCGGCTACTACAACAACCCAGCCGCCACCGCGGCCGTGCTGAGCCGCGACGGCTGGCTGCGCACCGGCGACCTGGGCTTCCTCGACGAGGACGGCAACCTCTACGTCTCCGGCCGGCTGAAGGACGTTATGATCCTGGGCGGCGAGAACGTCGTCCCCATCGACATCGAGCACATCGTGGACGAGGTCCCCGGCGTCCGCTACTCGGGCGCGGTGGGCCTCGAGAGCGAACGCACCGGGACGCAGCGCCTGCACGTCGTGGCTGAAGTGCGGGACGAGCAGGCGCCGGCGGAGACGTACCGTGCAATGGTGGCCGAGATCGTCCGCCGGCTCCACCAGCGGCGGGGCCACCGCCCGGCCCGCGTCCATCTGGTGCGAGCCGGCACGATCCCCAAGACGTCGAGCGGCAAGATCCAGCGCCAGCGGCTGGCCGCCCTGCTCGCCTCCGGACAGCTGCGCGAGCGCCTCGTGCACGTGGCCGGCGAGTAGGCGTGGACGTCGGCTGCCACCTGCCCGTCTTCGGCCCGGCCGCCGACCGCGCCACCGTCCTGGGCTTCGCCCGGCGGATGGAAGCGCTCGGCTTCGCCTCGCTCTGGGTGAGCGACCACGTGGTGGTGCCGTGGACGATCCGCTCGCGCTATCCCTACAGCCCGACCGGCGAGTTTCCCCTGCCGCCCGACGCGCCGTTCCTCGAGCCGCTGACCGTCCTGGCCGCAGTGGCCGCCGCCACCGAGCGCATCCGGCTCGGCACCAGCGTCCTCGTCCTGCCGCACCGGCACCCGATCCTGCTGGCCAAGATGCTGGCCAGCCTCGACCGGCTGGCCGGCGGCGGGAGGCTGATCCTCGGCGTCGGCGTGGGCTGGCTCCGGGAGGAGATCGAGCTGTTCGGCGTGGACTTCGCGCGCCGCGGCGCCTGGAGCGACGAGGCGATCCGCGTCCTGCGCGCCTGCTGGACCGAAGACCAACCGACCTTCCAGGGCCACTTCTTCCGGTTCGACGCCCTCGGGTTCGCGCCGCGACCGGCGGCGCCGATCCCCATCTGGATCGGCGGCGACACGCCGGCGGCCCTGCGCCGGGTGGCGCGGCTCGGGGACGGCTGGCACGCCGCCTACCCGGCCCGGGCCGCCCTGGAGGACGGTCTGGCCCGGTTACGGGCGGCCTGCCGCGAGGTCGGCCGCGACTCGGCCACGCTCACGCTCAGCGTCCGGCTGGGCCTGCCGGCGCGTCGCCCGGCCGAGGAGACGGCGGCCGAGCTGAAGGGGCTGCGCGACCTCGGCGTCCGGCACGTCGTGCTGGAGTCGCGGGCGCGCGGCCTCGACGAGATGACCGCGCTCTACGAGCGCTTCGCCCGCGAGGTGCGCCCGCTGCTCTGAGCGCCTGCGCCCGTCAGATCCGGGCGCCCGACTTCTGCCAGTCCTCGATGAACTTCTTGAGGCCGATGTCGGTCAGCGGGTGCCGGGTGAGCTGCTCCAGGACCGAGAACGGCATGGTGGCCACGTGGGCGCCGGCCTTGGCCGCCTCCAGCACGTGCAGCGGGTTGCGGATCGAGGCGGCCAGCACCTGGGTGGTGAACCCGTAGTTCCGGTAGATCTGGCAGATGTCGCGGACCAGATCCATGCCGACGTGCGAGATGTCGTCCAGGCGGCCCAGGAAAGGACTGATGTAGTAGGCGCCGGCCTTGGCGCTCAGCAGCGCCTGGGTGGCGGTGAAGCAGAGCGTCTGGTTGACGCGCACGCCCTTGCCCGACAGGTGCCGGACCGCCTTGAGCCCGTCCCGGGTGAGCGGGCACTTGACGACCACGTTGGGGGCGATCTGGGCCAGCTCCTCGCCTTCCTTGACCATGCCCTCGAAGTCGGTCGCCACCACCTCGAGGCTCACGTCCCCGGGCACCAGGGCGCAGATCTCCTCGACCAGCGGCCGGAAGGGCCGCTTCTCCTTGGCGATCAGCGACGGGTTGGTGGTCACGCCGTCCACGACGCCGAGCGCCACGCCCTCCTTGATCTCGTTGAGGTTCGCCGTATCGAGGAAGATCTTCATGCTCGGCCTACCTCCCTGCTCCGTTCGCCCGCTCGATGCGCACGGGGTCGCCGGTCCGGACCCGCCGGAACACCGTCGCGTCGCCGGCGACCCTCCCCACCACGGTGACCGCGCTGGCCGGGCGGATCTCGTCGCCCCGGCTGGCCGGGGTGGGCCCGAAGAAGATGCAGAACGCCCGCCCCGGCGGCCAGTAGCCGAGATCACCGAGCCCGACGACCGCCTGCGGCCTCTCCTCGCCGAGCGCCAGCCCGATCGCGAAGTAGATCTCGTCGCCCCAGGTCTCGGCCTTGGCCTGCAGCGGAAGCGCTCGCCAGATCGCCTCGGCCGCGCGGGTATCGTTGAGCTCGGCGTCGGCCGAAACCGGCCCCGCGCTGATGCGGATCCTCCGCGCCGCCATCACTCGACGCCCAGCGTAGTGGTCCCGGCCGGGCGCGTCAAGCCGCGCCGGTGCTCACCGGTGCCGGAGGGGTCCCCATCCTCTTCTCGCATCGACGAGCTGTTCCTCGACGTTCCGCTAACGAGTCCCTGACGGACCCGGCCCCTTCAGTTCACACCGGGCGGCGAGTGACCTTCCACTTCACGCCGCCGACTGCGCCGAGCTGCCCCTGCCCGGCTGAGTCTCGCGCGGCCGGGCTCACGCGCGCCGACCCTGGCGCCAGGCGAGCCAGCCGAGCCACCCGGCGAGCGCGACGATGGCGCCGAGGGCGAGCCACCGCTCCACCCGGTGGACGTCGGCCAGGACCTGCTCCAGCTGGTCGGTGAAGAGGAAGGCGACCCCGAAGGCGACCGGCACGCCGACGAGCGCCGCCGCCGCGTCGGCGGCCAGGAACCACCCGAACGGGACCTGGGCGATGCCCGCCGTCAGGAAGGCGGCGGCCCGGATGCCCATGACGTGTCGGGCGACGAACACGATCTTCACCCCGTGCTTGCGGTACCCGGCCTTGAGCGCCTCCTCGCGCGCCTCGCTCAGCACGCGGCGCACCGGGCGCCAGCGGAAGATCGCCTCGCCCCAGTGGCGGCCGACCCAGTAGAGCAAAACGTCCCCGGCCAGCACCCCGGCCAGGCAGACCGGCAGCGCGATCCACCACCGAACCACCTCCTGCTGGGCCAGCACGCCGCCGGCCAGGACCGGGACTTCCTCGGGAATCGGCACGCCCAGGGCGGCGGCGAAGAGCGTCAGGAACAGGCCGAGGTACGTGAAGTGCTCGATGAACCGGCCGACCGGGTTCATCCGGCCCCGACGCGCGTCTCCCCGCCGCCCTCCCGGGTGAAGACGTACCACGGGCACACCAGGCGCTCGACGGCCTCGACCAGCGCGAAGAGCCCTACGGCCATGACCGCCAGCAGCAGCATGGCCCCGAAGGCGAGGTTCGACTTCCAGTACGAGGTCGCCGAGACGATCACGTAGCCGAGCCCCCGGTCCGATCCCACGAACTCGCCGACCACGGCCCCGATGACCGAGAGCGTCACCGCCACCTTCAGACCGCTGAAGAAGAAGGGCAGGGCCATGGGGAAGCGCACCTTGAGGAAGGTCTTGAGCGCGCCGGCCCGGTAGGAGCGGGAGAGGTCGAGCAGTTCGGGCGGGGTGGCGGCCAGGCCGGTCGCGGTGTCCACGACGATCGGGAAGAAGGCCACCAGGAAGGCCACGACCACCTTCGACACCTCTCCCGCTCCTAGCAGCAGGAGGAGCACCGGGGCGATGGCGACCTTGGGGATGGCCTGCGCGACCACCAGCAGGGGGTAGATCGCCCCACGCAGGACCGGCGAGTAGACGATCGCCACGGCCAGCGGCGTGCCCACCGCCACCGACAGCGCGAACCCGGCCAGCGTCTCGTAGAGCGTGACCCCGGCGTGCGCCAGCAGGTGCCAGCGCCACTGCCACGTCTCGACCACGATGCCCGAGGGCAGCGGGACCACGAAGCGCGGCACGTCGAAGAGCCGCCAGGCGACCTCCCACACCGCCAGGGCGCCCAGGAGCACGCCGGCCGGCAGCAGCACCGGGCGGACCCGCCGCTCAACCGCGGCCAGCACGGGCGCTCTCCGGCCGGCGGGCGAAGATCAGGCTGCGGATCTCGTCGCTGGCCTTCCGGAACCGCTCGTCGAACTCCATGTCGACCGTCCGGGGTCGGGGCAGCTCGATCTCCAGCACGCGGGCCACCCGGCCGGGCCGCGGCGTCATGACCACCACCCGGTCCGACAGCAGGATCGCCTCCGGGATTGAGTGGGTCACGAACAGGATGGTCTTGCGCCGCTCGCCCCAGATCCGCAGCAGCTCGAGGCTCATCTCCTCGCGCGTCATGGCGTCCAGCGCGCCGAACGGCTCGTCCATGAGCAGCAGGCTCGGGTCGTGCACGAGCGCCCGGCAGATGGCCACCCGCTGCTGCATCCCGCCCGAGAGCTCCCACGGGTACCTGCGCTCGAAGCCGCCGAGGCCGGCTAGCTCGATGAGGGCCAGCGCCCGGTCCCGGTACGCCTCGCGCCGGTGGCCGAGCATCTCGATCGAGAACAGCACGTTGTCGAGGACCGTCCGCCACGGCAGGAGCACCGCGCTCTGGAAGACGAAGCCGGCGTCGGGGAACGGCTCGCGCACCTCGGCGCCCCGCACCCACACCACCCCGCGCGTGGGCAGCGTCAGCCCGCCGACCAGGCGGAGCAGCGTCGACTTCCCGCACCCGCTCGGCCCGACCAGGGACACGAACTCCTCCGGCTCGACGCGGAGGCTGATGTCCTCGAGGGCGTGCACGCGATCGCCCTCGCGCGAGCGGAAGGTCTTCGAGACGCCGACCAGCTCGATCATGCGGGCGGCGCCGCGTAGCGGTTGACGGGGTAGGGCGCGGCGGCTGCGGCCCGGCAGGCGGCCGAGAGGTAGGGGGCGATCTCCGCCGCCAGCGCGAACTCGGCGACGTTCTGCGCCCGCAGGCGGTCGGCGGCGGCCTGGGCGCGCTCACGCAGGCGGGCCTCGTCCACCCCCAGCACCCGGCCAGCCCGCAGCACCACCCGGCCGCCCACCACGACCGTGTCCACGCTGGCCCCGGTCTCGACGTAGACGAGCGAGCTGAGGACGTCGCTCATCGGACGCAGCGCCGTGGAGTCGGAGCGGAGCAGCACCAGGTCCGCCTGCCGGCCGGGCTCGAGGGCGCCGAGGTGACCCTCCAGCCCGACCGCCCGGGCGCCGCCCTCGGTCGCCAGCCGCCAGACCTCGGCCGTGCTCAGCCAGCGCGCCGAGTCGTGCGGGAAGCGGACGTTGCCCACCAGGGCGGCCAGGCGTAGCGCCTCGAACAGGTTCTGATTGTCGGAGGACATCGAGCCGTCGGTCCCGAGCGCGACCGTCAGGCCGCAGTCGAGCATCTCGCGCACGGCGGCGATGCCGCTACCCAGCCGGAGGTTGCTGGCCGGGTTGTGGGAGACCACCGCGCCGGCGTCGGCCAGGCGCCGCATGTCGTCCCCGGTCAACCACACGCCGTGGGCGCCGACGAACCGCGGCCCGAGCAGGCCGAGCTCGGCCAGCCGCTCCACCGCGGTGCGGCCCCAGCGGTGGCGGGCCGCGATGACCTGCACCTTCGACTCCGACAGGTGGGTGTGGATCCCCACTCCGTGCTCGCGGGCCAGCCGGGCGCAGCCGGCCAGGAACTCGTCGCTGCACTGGGTCGGGATCGTCGGGGCCAGCGCCGCCCGGATGCGACCGGCGGCCGCGCCGTCCAGGCGCCGGATCGTCTCCTCGCCCAGGCGCAGGAGCGCGGCCGCCGGCGCCACCCGGATCTCCTCCAGCCGCCGCCGCAGGGCCTTGGGCAGGAGCTCCATCAGACCGGGCACCGTCTCCCAGAACAGGAGGTCGGCCACCGCCCCCGCCACCACGGCCCGTAACCCGACATCGGTGTAGGCGCGGGCCACCGCCTCCAGGTCCTCGACCGTCGGCGCCGGAACGGTCATGAACAGCTCGTAGGCAGTCGTGCAGCCGGAGCGGAGCATCTCGACCGCGCTCAGGGCCGCGCTGACGTAGTGGTCGTCGGGCGTCCGGCGGGCGTTGAGCGCCGGGCTGTGGTTGAGGAGGTCCTCCAGCGTCCACCGCCCGGCCAGCCCGCGCAGCAGCAGGTTGTGGCCGTGGGTGTGGGCGTTGACGAGGCCCGGGATGACGATGAACCCGGCGGCGTCGAGCACCTCGACGCCCTCGCGAGGGGGCAGGGAGGGCTCCACGGCGGCGATCCGGTCGGCCTCCACCAGGAGGTCGGCGCGGACCAGGGCCGGCCCCGGTCCGCGCAGCAGGTGGCCGCCCCGGATCAGCAGCGGCACGCTCTCACTTGCGCTCCGGCAGGAGGTCGTTCGTGTAGAGCTCGGTGGCCGGCACGCGGCGCCTGAGCTGCATGTACTCGGTGTAGATGTCGCGGGACTTCTCCACCCGGGCCGGCTCGAACTGGCCGAGGGCGACCTGGCCGGTGGTGACCTCCTCGGTCATCGCGTAGCGGCTGGCCACCGCGGCGGCGCCGGCGGCGGCGTCGAAGTCCACCTCCGGGTGGTACTTGAGCAGGTTGCGCGCCCCCTCCTCGAGGTTGGCCGGGGCGAAGGCGTGCCGCATGCCCCGCAGGGTGGCCCGCAAGAACCGGCGCAGGACCTCGGGGTCCTTCTCGATCGTCTCCTCGCGGGCGAAGATGACCAGCGAGTACATGTCGAAGCCGGCCTCGGCGTACGAGATGCGCTTGAGGCTGATGCCCTGGGCCCGGGCCTGCTTCTGCAGGCGCGCCTCGTGGTTGGCGAAGAACGGGGCCCCGTCGACCCGGCCGGCGATGAGCGCCGGGCCCATGGCGGCCCCGTCCATCGTCACCCACTTGACCGAGTCGGGCGGGAACCCGGCCAGCTTCGCCAGCAGCGGGAAGAGGATCTGGTGGCTGTTGCCGGGGGTGATGGCCAGCGTCCGACCCTGGAGGTCGCGGGGGGTGTTGATGCCCGAGCCCTCGCGCACGAAGATCGAGTGCGGCGGCCGCCGGAAGTAGGCGGCGATCGCCCGCACGCGGATGTCCTCGTTGGCGCGGGCGGCCACCAGCGCGCTGAAGTCGGCGCTGCCGGCCTCGCCCTGGCCGACCGCGATGCGCTTGATCGTGTCGCCGCTGCCCGCCCCGCGGAGGATCTTCACGTCGAGCCCCTCCTCCCGGTACCAGCCCCGGTCGAGCGCGGTGAAGTACGGCGTGTACTCGCCGTAGGGCAGGAAGTCGAGGATGAAGGTGAACGGTCGCGGCGCCCGGGTCTGGGCGGCGGCGCCGGCGGTCAGCAGCAGGACGAGCGCGGCGACGAGGCGCGTGAGCACGGTTGAACCTCCTCTCGGGGCGACTGCGGGACACGAGCGGGCTTCGCCACCGAGCGTCGGGGAGAGTAGCTCCGGCCCGCCGGCGAGTCAAACCACCGGCCGGCTCCGGTAAGATGCGGGCAGCCAGGCGCTACGGGAGGGCCCCATGCTCGACCTCTTGATACGCGGCGGGATGATCGTGGACGGCACCGGCAACCCCGGCTTCTACGGAGCGGTCGGGGTCGAGGGCGAGACGGTCCGGATCCTGCGCGGGGACCTGGACGGGATCGCCGCCGCCCGGACGATCGACGCCACCGGCCGGATCGTCTGCCCGGGCTTCATCGACATGCACGCCCACTCCGGGCTCGTCCTGCTGGCCGAGCCCGAGCACGAGCCCAAAGTCCGGCAGGGCATCACCACCGAGCTCATCGGCGTCGACGGCAACTCGTACGCACCCTTCCGGTCGGAGGAGGACTTCCGCCGGTTCGTCGAGATCAACTCGGGCCTCGACGGCAGCCCCCGGCTGCCGGGCCGCTGGTCCACCGTCGCGCAGTACCTCGACCTGTTCACCGGGCGGGCGGCGGTGAACGTCGCCTACATCCTCGGCAACTCGCCGCTCCGCATCGCCGCCGTCGGCTGGGAGGACCGCCCGGCCACCCCCGCGCAGCTGGCCGACATGAAGGCCCTGCTGCGCGAGGGCATGGAGGAGGGCGCCTGGGGCCTGTCGACCGGGCTCGACTACCCGCCCGGCAGCTACGCCGACACGGCCGAGCTCACCGAGCTCTCGCGGGAGGCCCGGCGCCTGGGCGGCCTCTACCACACCCACGTCCGCTACAGCCTGGGCGACCGCTTCCTCGACCCGTTCCGCGAGGCGCTCGACATCGGGCGCGGCAGCGGCATCCCGGTCCACATCACGCACTTCTACCAGCGCACGACCAGCCCGGGCGGCGCCGCCCGGATGCTGCGGCTCGTCGAGGACGCCCGCGAGGAGGGCCTCGACGTCACCTTCGACAGCTATCCTTACACGCTCAGCAGCACGCGGCTGCTCATCATGGTCCCCCAGTGGGCCCACGACGGCGGCCCCGAGCGTCTGAAGACCGTGCTGCGGACCGAGCGCGACCGACTGCGCAAGGAGATGCAGCCGCGGTCGGGCTCCTGGGCCGACATCTGGCTCACCAACTTCAGGCACCACCACCACCACCGGTTCGAGGGGCGGTCGGTGGCCGAGGTGGCCGAGATGCTGGGGAAGGACCCGGTCGACGCGGTGTGCGACCTCCTGCTGGCCGAGGACCTCCAGGTCTCCTACGTGTCGGCGAGCGGCAACGGCGCCACCCTGCCCCGGTTCGTGAGCCACCCGCTGTCCATGGTGGGAAGCGACGCGCTGCTGATCGGCGAGTACCCGAGCCCGCGCACCTACGGGACCTTCCCGATCATCCTGGCCGAGTACGTGCGCGAGGAGCGGGTGATGGCGCTGCCCGACGCCATCCGCAAGATGACCTCCTTCCCCGCCCAGCGGCTGGGCCTGCCCGACCGCGGGATCCTGCGCGACGGCTTCAAGGCCGACCTCGTGGTCTTCGACCCGCAGCGGGTGAAGGCCCCGGCTACCCGCACCGAGCCCAAGCAGTTCCCTGTCGGGATCGAGTACGTCATCGTCAACGGCCGGATCGTCATCGACAACGGCCGGCACAC
>DATLZL010000564.1:0-7775 GCA_035574035.1 Binatia bacterium
CGTCGGGCACCGGTCAGCTCGATCAGCCGGCGGGCGTTGGCCACTGCGTAGGCGCGCTCGTCGTTGTTGAAGTAGACGTAGACGTCCAGCCGCCGCCGCGTCCAGGCCGCGATGCGCGCGGCGTCTTCCCGCAGCCGCCACTCCGGGTAGTTGTTGTAGCGCCGGCGGCCCAGGCCGTGCCGGCGCACGTAAACGAAGTCGGCGGTGACGACGTCCTCGACCGGCTGCCGCGCGGAGTCGTGCAGGCACAGGGCGACGTTGGCCCGGCGCAGGCGCTCCCGCACCTCGGGCACGAGCCAGGAGGCATGCCGTACCTCCAGGGCGGCCCGCACGCCGCGGACGAGCCGCTGGCGCGCGAGGGCGCGGAGCAACCCGTCCAGGCGGCCGAGGTCGGCGTGGAAGCGGGGCGGGAGCTGGAACAGCAGCGGTCCCAGCGCCGGCCCCAGCCGGCGCGCCCGCTCCAGGAAGAGCCGGAGGTGGACCTCCGGGTCCTTGAGCCGCTTCATGTGGGTGAAAAACCGGCTGACCTTCACCGCGAACACGAACCCCGGCGGCACCGCTGCCCGCCAGGCCGAGAACATTTCCCCCGTGGGCAGGCGGTAGAAAGGGCGGTTGAGCTCCACGGTGGAGAAGTGGGCGGCATAGTAGGCGAGCCACCGGGAGGCCGGCAGGTCCGGCGGGTAGAAGCGCCGCCGCCAGGCGGGATAGACGTACCCGCTGGTCCCGATCAGGATCGCCATCGCCTGCAACCGGAATGCCCCCGGCGCGAGCCGTTGCACGGCACATCCCTTGCTCCATCGCGATGACGTCCCATTTCAAACGCAGACGAGGGAGAACGATGAAACCATCGCCGTTCACGATGACCGTGGCCGGGCTGGCGTTGCTCTACGCCGGCTCCGTCGCCGCACAGACGCCGACCGGCGGTTCCGGCCAGCCGGCCGGGACGCCGTCAGCTCCGGCTCCGTCCTCGACGGCCCCGGGTTCCGAGCCGGCCCGCAGCGAGCCCCCGTCGCCCGCCGGAGCCCAGCCCCAGGTGCAGGTGGACGCCGGCTCCATCATCGGAAGCCCGGTGCGGGGGGCGGACGGTCGGGACGTAGGCAAGGTCGATCGCCTGATGGTCGACCCGAAGGACGGCCGCATCAGCACCGTGGTCATCTCGATGGGTGGCACGCTGGGGATGGGCGGCCGCAACGTCTCGGTGCCGTGGCAATCAGTCCGGATCGGACAGGACCAGGGCCGGCTCGTGGTCATGGTCGATCAGCAATTCCTGGAGCCGGTGCCGGCCGCCAGCCCGTCGGGGGAGCGCGAGCGGCAGCCATCCCAGCCCCAGCCGTCCCAGCAACGCCGCTAGGAGAGTTTGAGGGGGGACCGCCGCGGGTCCCCCCTCATGAGGGACGATGCCGTGGCCGCACCCACCGGGTGACAGGTCTGGCGTGTGAGGGGGGACCGCCGCGGGTCCCCACTCATGAGGGACGATGCCGTGGCCGCACCCACCGGGTGACAGGTCCTGGCGTGTGAGGGGGGACCGCCGCGGGTCCCCCCATGAGGGACGATGCCGTCGCCGCACCCACCGAGGTTGCAGGCCGGGAGTTTGAGGAGGCCGCGGCTAGTCGTGCCCCTCCAGCTTCACCAGCTTGTTGTAGAGGCCGATGATCAGCAGCGTCGGCACCCACTGGCCGACGAAGTTGGCGAGGTTACGCCGCCCCCCCATCAGGATCAGCCACGAGCCGACCATCGCGCCGAGGCCGAGCGTGAGCCAGAACGACGACGGCAGCTTGGCCGTCTGCTGCTCGATCAGCGTGGTCAGCGCGCCCTCTCCCTGGTCGTCCTGCATGAACTCCGGCGCCATCCGTCGCGTAATCTGCCGGATCGCCATTGCGTCCCTCCTCGTCGAGAACGTCTCGGAGGGTGAGCAGCAACGGAGGTGCCAGCGCGCCCGCTCAGTGCCGGTGGGCGGCGGGTAGGAGCGTGTCGAGCAGGGCCTTCATCTCGGCGCTGTGCCACTCGCGGGCGCCGAATGCCATGCCGGCGACCTCGCCGCCGGGCCGCACGAGGAACGTCGCCGGTAGTCCAGTGATGCGCCAGGCCTGGGCCGTCCGGAGGTCGGGGTCGAGCAGGATGGGGAAGGTGATGCCGAGGCTGCGGATGTAGGGCTCGAGCACGGCGGCCGGCGCTCCGCGGTCCACCGAGATCCCTACGACGACCAGACCCCGGGGGCCGTACTCGCGCCAGAGCAGCTCGAGGGTCGGCATCTCGACCGTGCAGGGCGTACACCACGTGGCCCAAAAGTTCAGGACCACGAGCCGGTCCTGCCACGTCTCGAGGGAGGCCTCGCCGCCGCCCCAGCGGGCCAGCCGGAAGGCCGGGCCGCGCTGGCCTTCCTTCAGTTCGGTGACGCCCGCCCGCTCGAACAGGTCGGCGACCGGCTCGGGTCGGGCGGTCTCGTGCGCGGCGTGGTGGCCCCCATCCTCGCCGGCCCGGCGCACCGGCACGAGCCAAACGAGCCCTACCACCAGCAGGCCGGCCAGCACGGCCCGGACCGCGTTCTGCCGGACGCCGGGGCCGGTGAGCGTGTTCGCCCACGTCCTCATCGTTGAGATTCTAAACGCCTAGTTTCTCGCGTGTAACCGGGCTTTCCCGCAGCTCCTTGGCCGGCCCCTCGAACACGATCGTCCCCTTTTCCATGATGTAGCCGCGGTCGCACACGCCGAGCGCCATCCGCGCGTTCTGCTCGACCAGGAGCACGGTGACGCCGCGCCGCTTGAGCTCGGCGATCATCTCGCGGATGTGGCGGACCAGCGCCGGGGCCAGACCCTGGGTCGGCTCGTCCATCAGCACGATGCGGGCCCCGGCCATCATGACGCGTGCGATGGCCAGCATCTGCTGCTCGCCGCCGGAGAGGGTCCGGCCGGGCTGCTCCAGGCGCTCCCGGAGGCGGGGGAAGTGCTCGAACACCGCCGCCATCCGCTCCTGGCGCAGCGCGGCCGAGCGGTCGGCGACGGCGGACAGTCCGAGCTCGAGGTTCTCGCGGACGGTGAGGCCGGGAAAGATGCGGCGGTTCTCGGGCACCAGGCCCACGCCCAGGCGGGCGATCTGGTGCGGCCGCAGCCCGGCGAGGGAATGACCGTCGAACTCGATCGCGCCCCGCCAGGGCCGCAGGAAGCCCATGGTGGTCTTCATGAGCGTCGTCTTGCCCATGCCGTTGCGGCCGAGCAGGGCCACCGCTTCGCCCTGCCGGACCTCCAGCGAGACGCCGAAGAGGATCGGGGTGGCGCCGTAGCCGGCGTGCACGTCGCGGATGCGCAGCATCAGGCGCGCCCGGCGGCCATCAGTCGTCGGCCCCGCCCAGGTAGGCGTCGATGACCCGGGGGTCGGTCCGCACCGCCTCCGGGGGCCCCTCGGCGATCTTCTCCCCGAAGTGGAGCACCGCCACCCGGTCCGAGATGCCCATGACCACGCTCATGTCGTGCTCGATCAGGAGCACGGTCAGGCCCCGCTCGCGGGCGATCGAGCGGATCAGCACGGTCGCTTCCTTGGTCTCGCCGGGAGTCATGCCGGCCGTGGGCTCGTCGAGCAGGAGCAGGGTCGGCTCGGTGGCCAGCGCCAGGGCGATCTCCAGGTAGCGCTGCTCGCCATGGGAGAGGTTCTCGACCAGCACGTCGCGGCGGGCGGCCAGGCCGAACATCTCCAGCAGGGCCATGACCCGGTCCTCCACGGCCGGCCGGCGCCAGAGCGAGGCCAGGCGGCCCGAGACCGGCGCCCGGGACTGGCAGGCCACCTGGAGGTTCTCGAAGACCGTGATCTCCGGGAACAGGCTGGTGATCTGGAACGTCTTGGCCAGCCCCTTGCGGCTGATCGCCTCCGGCGGCAGGCCGGTGATGTCCTCGCCCCGGAAGCGCACCCGGCCGGCGGTCGGCGGGTAGAGGCCGGTGATGACGTTGAACAGGGTCGACTTACCGGCCCCGTTGGGCCCGATGACCGAGAAGATCTCGCCGGCCCGCACGCGGAGCGAGACGCGCGAGAGCGCGGCCAGCGCCCCGAACGAGCGGGAGAGGCCCTCGACCTCCAGGATCACGCCGTCGCGCGCCACGGGCGAACGAGCCACCGCCGGAAGCCGAACAGCCCCCGGGGCATGAAGAGGACGATCAGGACCAGGACCACGCCGATGACGATGAAGTACCAGTCCACGTACGAGGAGACCTTGTCGCGCAGGATGGTGAAGAAGGCGCCGCCGATGATGGGGCCGACCAGCGTGCCGATCCCGCCGATCATCACCGAGATGATGAACTCCCCGGACTCGGTCCACAGCATCAGGTCGGGGGTGGCGTAGGCGGCCCGGATCGGGTAGAGCGCGCCGGCCAGGCCGGTGAGCAGGGCCGAGACGAGGCAGGCCCCCATCTTGTAGCGCTGCACGGGGTAGCCGAGGAACCGCGCCCGATCCTCGTTCTCCCGGATGGCGACCAGCACCTGGCCGAAGTGCGAGCGGACGATGGTCCGGCAGACCAGGTAGGCCAGGGCCAGGTAGGCCAGCATCAGGTAGTACTTCTTGAGCGGGGTGTCGATGGGCACCCCGGGCCAGAGCTCCGCCTCCGGCAGCCCCTGGATGCCATCGGAGCCGCCGAAGGTCTGCGTGTAGCGGAAGAAGGTGTAGACGACCTCGGCGAAGATCAGCGTGAGCAGGGCGAAGTAGATGCCGCGCCGGCTGGTGGCGAAGTAGGCGACGACCAGCGCGTAGAGGCCGACCACCAGGATGGCGAAGCCCAGGCAGGCCCAGAGCGACAGCACCTGACGCTCGAGCAGCACGGCGGTGGCGTAGGCGCCCAGGCCGTAGAAGGCGGCGTGGCCGAAGGAGACCAGCCCGGCGTAGCCCATCAAGAGGTCCAGGCTCATGGCCACGGTGCCGAACAGCAGGGCGTCGAAGGCCAGCAGCATCCAGTACCGGCTCATCCACGGCGTCAGCGGCAGCACCGCCAGCGCGGCGAAGGCCACCAGCGCCGCCCACGGGACCCGCCTCACTCCAGCACCCCCTCGCGGCCGAAGAACCCCCGGGGCCGGACGATCAGGACCAGGATCATGATCCCGAAGATCGCGATGGCCACCCGCTGCGGGTTGAGCCACAGCGTCAGCAGGCTCTGGGCGACGCCGATGACGAAGGCCGCCACCACCGAGCCGCCCAGCGACCCCATCCCGCCCAGGATGACCACGATGAAGGCGAGCAGGATCATCTCCACCCCCATCGTGGGGTAGACGGTGAAGACCGGCGCCAGCAGCAGGCCGGCCAGCGCGGCCAGGGCCGCCGAGCCGGCGAAGGTGAACGTGAACAGCCGGGGGACGTTGACCCCCAGCCCGTCCAGCATCTCGGCGTCCTGCACCGCCGCCCGGACCAGGATCCCGGCCCGGGTGCGGGTGAAGAAGAGCCAGATGGCGAACAGGAGCGCCACCGACACGCCCAGCAGGAAGAGCCGGTAGTTGGGGTAGGTCATGCCGAGCAGCGGCGTGGAGCCGGTGACCGGGGGCAGGATGCGCCGCATGTCCCCGCCCCAGATCTGCCGCACGCCCTCCCGGAAGACGAGGGCCAGGCCGAAGGTGAGGATCAGGCCGTAGAGCGGCTCGCGGCGGTAGAGCGGGCGCAGCGTGGTGACCTCGGTCAGGGCGGCCAGCCCGGCCACCGCCAGCGGGGCCAGCAGCAGGGCCGTCCAGAACGACTCGGTGAGCCCGATCACCACCAGACCGGCGTAGGCCCCCAGCATGTAGAGCTCGCCGTGGGCGAAGTTCATCACGCCCAGGAGCCCGAAGATGACGGTCAGGCCCAGCGCGAGGAGGCCGAGCGCGGCCCCGAAGACGAGACCGTGCAGGAGCTGCGGCAGGAGGACGGTGGTGAGGTAGTCCATGGGGCGCGGGGGGCGCCGGCGCGCCCCCCGCCCGCGCGCTCCGTCAGTTCTTCTTCTTGATCTCCCAGGTGAAGCCGGCCACCGGGTCCTTGCCCACCATCGGCTCGCCGATGGTGTCCTCGCCCCGGACCACGGCGATGGGGAGGTTCTTGCCGCCCTTCACCTGGTAGAGGTGCATGTCCATGACGACCTGGTGGTCCTCCTTGCGGATGCACTGGCGGCCGACGTGCGTGTTGTCCAGGCACATGCCCTCCAGGGCCTCGGCGACCTTGTCGGCGTCGAAGGTCTTGACCTTCTCCACCGCCGCCGCCCAGAACATCACGCCGTCGTAGGCCCCGGCCATGATGTTGCCGTCCATCCCGAAGCGCTTCTTGAACCGGTTGTTGACGCTCTGCATGTTCCGGTCCGGGTTGTAGGCCGAGTAGTGGGCGAGCTGGACGAAGCCCTCCATCGGCTCGGCGATGGCCGGCAGGTCCTGCTGCAGGAGGAAGCAGTCGATGCCGGCCAGCTTGTAGCGCTTGGTCATCCCGAAGGAGTGCAGCTGGGTCATCAGCCGGAGCGAGTCGGTGCCGGCGAAGGCCAGGAAGAGCACCTCGGGCCTGGCCTCGTTGATGGCGCCGAACCAGGGGCTGAAGTCCTTGGTGTCCAGCGGGGCGCCGGCCACGCCCACCACCTCGCCGCCCAGCCGCTCGATGGCGGTCTTGAACTGCCGGGCGTCGGACTGGCCCATGGCGTAGTCGGTGTAGAAGATGTAGACCCGCTTGCCCATCTTGTCGAGGATGTACCGGGCCAGGCCGTTGGCCTGCATGCGCGAGTCGGGCTGGTTGGAGAAGTAGTACTTGTGGAACTTCGTCGTCCGCATGAACTCGGCGCAGGAGACCGCGTTCCAGTGGATGACCTTGTGCTTCTTGGTGATGTCCATGACGGCCATCGTGGCCCCGGAGGACACCGCGCCGACCAGCAGCTTGACGTCGTCCTGCAGGATGAGCTTCTCGGCCTTGCGCACGGCCGGGGCCGGCTTGGTGTCGTCGTCCTCGGAGATCATCTCCACCCGGTGGCCGAGGACGCCGCCGCGGGCGTTGAGGTCCTCGACCGCCAGTTGCATGAACATCGTCTGGTACTTGCCGTACCCCTCGAAGACGCCGACCTTCGAGCCCAGGTCGCCGATCTTGACGACCTTGGACTGGGCGGGGGCCAGGCCGATGGTCCCGGCCGCCACCACGGCGAGCGAGAGCACCAGGGCGATCAACAGTCTGAGCCTCATGACTCCCTCCTTGTCTGGACGGACGCCTCGATGACGCCGGCCAGCGCCTGCGCGATGCGCCCCAGGGGCTCGCGCAGGCGCTCCGGCGCCGGCCCCTTGGCCAGGGTCTCGGCCTCGTCGAACGCCAGCCGCACGGTGGTGGCGGCCCGGGCGTCGCGCTGGGTGACCGCGAAGTCGACCAGGTTGTAGTAGCGCCAGATGGCTTCCAGGAACCGGCGGGCGGCCGCCGCGCGCGCCTCGGCGCTCTCACCGGCGGCGCTCACCTGGCGGCCGGCCTCCAGCGCCAGCTCGCGGACCAGCGCGGCGAAGAACACCATGAGCCAATCCTCGGCCGCGCGGCCGTCGCCGCGGGCCAGGGCGCCCGTGATGCGCTCGTCGAGCCCCGGCGGCAGCGTCGCGGTCCGGGCCCGCAGCTCCCGGCGGAGCGCGCCGTCCTGGTAGAGGCGATGGGCGACGTCGAAGCGGCCGGCCTGGATCGAAAACTTCACCTGCTTGAAGTTGGCCGAGATCTCGTTGTCGCGCGGGGACCAGGCCCCCACGTGGTGGGCGGCGGCCGGCTCGGCCGCCAGGAGCAGCGCGGCGAGGAGCGCCGGCAGGAAGGCCGCGCGCCGGACCGGGCG
>DATLZL010000565.1:0-6019 GCA_035574035.1 Binatia bacterium
CTGACCAGTCCATGCCCGCCGGCCTGTGTCAGGGCCTGCTCGTACTCGCGCTGGGCGGCGACCACTGCCTCCGCCGACGAGGCGTACTTTTCGGGTTCGTCTCGAAGAGCCCGGCGGAGCCGGGCCAGCGTGGTCAGCAGATCCTCGGAGCGGGGCACCAGGGTCAGGGCGACGTCGGCCAGCGGCTCCTCGAGCGACTCCGGGTGCCTGCCAGTGAGGACGGTTCGCCCTGTGACAACGCCCGTCGAGCCCTCGCGGGCCGCCTGCTCGTAGGCGGCCAGCGGCACATCAGGGCCGGCGGCGCCGGGTACGGGCGGCGAGGCCAAGCCGACGGCCGCCAGCAGCGCCAGGCCGAGGACCGGCCAGTGCCGCAGGCGCCGGCTCACGCCCGGGGAGCCGGACGCGTGCGCCAGCGGTCGTGCATCCACAGCCACTGCTCGGGAGACTCGCGGACGGCACGCTCGATGGCGCGCGCGCAAGCCGCGGTCAGCTCGATCACGGCCTGGCCGCGGTCAGCCGTGCGGGGCACCGCCAGCGGAGCCTGGATGACCACGCGGTGACCCCCGTCGGGGTCGCGCCGGGCGAAGATCGGCACGATCGGTGTCCCCGTCCTCAGGGCCAGGACCGCGAGGGCCCGCGAGGTGCTGGCCGGTCGCCCGAAGAACGGCACGAAGACCCCTTCCCGCCGCGAGGCGTTCTGGTCGAGGAGGATACCGACGATCTTCCCGGCGGACAGGGCGCCCAGGACGGGTCCCAGGGCCCGCCGCTTGGTGATGATCTCCACCCCGGTCTTGAGCCGGGCCCGCTCGGCCAGGACCTGAAGGCTCGGGGAGTCGAGGGGCCGGACGACCACGGCCAGGGGGTAAGGGGTCAACCGGTGCGCCACCGAGAGCATCTCCCAGTTGCCGAGGTGCGCCGACAACGCCAGCGCTCGGCCGTGGCGCTTCATCACGTCTTCCAAATGCTCGAGACCCTCGAGCCGTATGCGGCCCAGCCAGGCCGAAAGCGGCCGGCGGAGGACGCCGGCCAGCTCGACGACGATCAGGCCGAGGTGCTGGAAGGCTCGACGGCTGAGGCGGCGCCGCTCGCGGGGGTCGAGCTCCGGAAAGGCGGCGGCGAGGTTGGCGAGGGCCAGGCGCCGACGGCGCCCCAGGACCAGATATCCGACCTCGCCCAGCCGTCGGCCCAGCCAGGCCCCGAGCCGCGGGGGCAGACTTCCGACGACCGCGACCAGGACGGTCAGGAGGCCGCCGACGGCCTCCTCCGCTCGCGCAGGACTTCCAGCGCGATCGGAACGACCGAGAGCACGATGACCAGCGCGACCAGCACGTGGACGTACCGGTCGATGTTGGGCACCGATCGTCCCAGCAGGTAGCCGGTCCAAGTCATGCTGACCACCCAGCCGAAGCCACCGGCGACGTTGTAGAAGAGGAAGCGACGGTACTCCATCTGGCCGACGCCGGCCACCACCGGGGCGAAGGTCCGGACGATCGGCACGAAGCGCGCGATGACGATCGTCTTGGCGCCGTGCTGTGCATAGAACCGGCGCGTGCGCGCCACGTGGCGGGGGTTGAAGAGCCACGACTTCTCCCGGGTGAAAAGCCGGGGGCCGGCCCGAGCGCCGATGGCGTACCCGGTGCTGTCGCCGGCCACCGCGGCCGCGAAGAGGAGGAGGTTGAGCCACCAGATGTCGAGGTGGCCGGCGGCGGCCACCAGGCCGGCGGTGATCAGCAGCGAGTCCCCGGGCAGGAAGAACCCGACCAGCAGCCCGGTTTCGACGAAGACGATGGCGACCAGGACCAGGTAGCCGCCCCACCGGATCAGGTCGTCGAGCGCGTGGGACCCGGTGAGCGCCCCGACCAGGGCGTCCACGCGCTACTTCAGCTGGGGGGCGGGGACGGCCCGGGCCGTCTCGGCCGGGCTCCCGCCCCGGATCCGCATCGCGTAGAACGAGCGCCAGACGAAGACCAGGGACACGACGAAGAAGACCAGGGCCAGGGCGAGGCTCAGGCCGGGGCCCTGGCTGGCCGTCATCGTCACCGCCAGCTCCACCGCCAGGAGGCCGAACAGCGTGGTGAACTTGATCACCGGGTTCATCGCGACCGACGCGGTGTCCTTGAACGGGTCGCCGACGGTGTCCCCGACGACGGTGGCGGCGTGGATCGGCGTGCCCTTCTCCTTGAGCTCCACCTCGACGATCTTCTTGGCGTTGTCCCAGGCCCCGCCGGCGTTGGCCATGAACACGGCCTGGAACAGGCCGAACAGCGCGATGGAGATCAGGTAGCCGATGAAAAAGTACGGTTCGAAGAAGGCGAAGGCCAGGGTGGCGAAGAAGATCGTCAGGAAGATGTTGAACATGCCCTTCTGGGCGTACTGGGTGCAGATCTCCACCACCTTCTTGCTGTCGCTGACCGAGGCGCGCTCCACGCCCTCCAGCCGGATGTTGGCCTTGATGAACTCCACCGCCCGGTAGGCGCCCGTCGTCACCGCCTGGGTGGCGGCCCCGGTGAACCAGTAGATGACGGCGCCGCCGGTGATCAGCCCCAGCAGGAACGGCGGGTGCAAGAGCGACAGCCGGTCGACGTGCTGGGTCAGGCCGGCGGTCAGCAGCACGATGATGGAGAAGATCATCGTGGTGGCCCCGACGACGGCGGTGCCGATCAGGACCGGCTTGGCGGTGGCCTTGAAGGTGTTACCGGCGCCGTCGTTCTCCTCCAGCAGGTGCTTGGCCGTCTCGAAGCGCGGCTCGAACCCGTAGTCCCGCCGGATGGACTGCTCGATACCCGGGATGTTCTCGATCACCGACAGCTCGTAGACCGACTGGGCGTTGTCGGTCACCGGGCCGTAGGAGTCGACGGCGATGGTCACCGGCCCCATACCGAGGAAGCCGAAGGCGACCAGCCCGAAGGCGAACACGGCCGGCGCCACCATGATCGCCCCCAGCCCGGCGGTGCTGACGGCCCAGGCGATACCCATGAGCAGGACGATCGCGACCCCCAGCCAGTAGCTGCTGAAGTTGCCGGCCACGAACCCGGACAGAATGTTGAGGGAGGCGCCGCCTTCCCGGGAGGAGCTCACCACCTCGCGGACATGGCCCGACTCGGTGGAGGTGAAGACCTTGACCAGCTCGGGGATGATGGCTCCGGCCAGGGTGCCGCAGCTGATGACGGTGGAGAGCTTCCACCAGAGCGAGCCGTCGCCCAGGCTCCCGATCAGCGTGTAGGAGGCGACGTAGGTGAGGACCACCGACACGATGGAGGTCAGCCAGACCAGCGAGGTCAGCGGCGCCTCGAAGTTCATGCTCGACGCGCGCGCGTATTTGCGCCGGACCATCCTCTCGTTGAGGAGGTAGGAGCCGCCGCTGGCGATGATCATCAGCACCCGCATCATGAAGATCCAGATGAGGAGCTGGACCTGGACGACCGGGTCGTGGACGGCCAGCAGGATGAAGGAGATCAGGGCGACGCCGGTCACCCCGTACGTCTCGAAGCCGTCGGCGGTCGGGCCCACCGAGTCGCCGGCGTTGTCCCCGGTGCAGTCGGCGATGACGCCGGGATTGCGGGCGTCGTCCTCCTTGATGTTGAACACGATCTTCATCAGGGCGGAGCCGATGTCGGCGATCTTGGTGAAGATGCCGCCGGCGATGCGGAGCGCGGCGGCGCCCAGCGATTCGCCGATGGCGAACCCGATGAAGCAGGGGCCGGCGTAGTCGCCGGGGATGAAGAGCAGGATGCAGAGCATCAGGAAGAGCTCGACGCTGATCAGCAGCATCCCGATGCTCATGCCGGCCTTGATCGGGATGGCGTACACCGGATAGGGCTCGCCGCGCAGACTGGCGAAGGCGGTGCGGGAGTTGGCGAACGTGTTGATCCGGATGCCGAACCAGGCGACACCGTAGCTGCCGGCGATGCCGATGAGGCTGAAGGCCAGGATCACCAGCACCCGCATCGCGTCGAAGTGCAGGAGGACGCCGAAGTAAAGGACGATGATCAGCCCGATGAAGCCTTCCAGGATGAGGATGAACTTGCCCTGGGTGATCAGGTAGGTCTTGCACGTCTCGTAGATGAGCTCGGAGATCTCCCGCATCGCCGCGTGCACGGGCAGGCTGCGGAGCTGGGCGAAGATCACCAGCCCGAACACCAGCCCCAGTGCGCACACGACCAGGCCCAGGCCGAGCAGCGTCCGGCCGCCCAGGCCGACCAGCTCGACCTGGTCGAGGCTCGGGATGCGGAGGCTGGCCTCGCCGCCCCCGCCGTGCGGCGGGGTGGGCGGGCTCTGGGCCATCACCGCCGGCACCAGGCCGAGCAGGAGCACCACGGCCAGTCCCAGGCCGAGCAGGGCCAGGCGGGGGCGGGCGCGGGACGACGCAGGCGTTCTCATCTCTGTCATGACGCTCGGCTCCCGGACAACGGCACGCGTGATCTTCCGTCTGGGTCGTCGGGCGACGCAAGAACCGGAATCGCCGTCACTTTACGCGACGCGTCGTGGCCCGTCAATGGAGCGCGGACGGCGGCGTCACGGAAGTGCCTGCGTTGACAGCCTTTGTGGCCGATGAGACGATGCGCCCATGGCGCGCGGCGCGCGCTGTCCCACCTGCCGCGGCGAGGCCGGCTGGATCGGCAACCCGCACCGTCCGTTCTGCTCGGCGACGTGCCGGCTCCTGGATCTGGGCGTCTGGCTCGACGAGCGATACCGAATTCCCGGGCCTCCGGTCGAGGGAGCGCCGGCCGCCGGCGCCGGAGCCGGTGACGAGGAAAGTCGCGGCGATGTTCCGTAAGACGTCGGGCGCCATCCTCTGCCCGTCGTGCGGCCGGCTGACCAACGCCGACGCTCCGGTGTGCCTGGTGTGCGGGCGGCGCAATCCGGGCCTGTGGGGCTTCGCCGGACCGCTCGGCCGCCTGCTGCGACGGTGGAACTTCACCAACGCGGTCACCGCCGCCTGCGTGGCCCTCTACGTGCTGAGCCTCGTGCTCGACCCCACCGCGGCCCTTCGCCCGCGGGGTCTCTTCGACGTGTTCTCCCCGAGCGGCCGCATGCTGGGCATCCTCGGCATGACCGGCACCTTCGCGTGGGCCGAGGGCCGCTGGTGGACCTTGCTCACGGCCATCTACCTGCACGGCAGCCTGCTCCACATCCTCTTCAACGTGCTGTGGATCCGGCAGCTCGGGCCCGCCGTCGAGGAACTGTACGGCCCGGCCCGGCTGGTCGTCATCTTCACCGTCGGAGGCGTCGGCGGCTTCGTCCTGTCCAACCTGGTCGGCGTGCCCTTCACCATCGGCGCCTCGGGCGCCATCTTCGGGCTGCTGGGCGCGATGGTCGCCTACGGGCGCAAGCGCGGCGGCGCGTTCGGCGGGCTGATGTTGAGACAGTACGGCCAGTGGGCGCTCGTGCTCTTCATCTTCGGGTTCTTCATGGCCGGGGTGAACAACTTCGCCCACGCCGGCGGATTCCTGGGCGGGCTGCTGGCCGGGCTCGTGCTTTCGCCGGCCGAGTACCGTCCCGAGGTTCACGCCGAGCGCGTCCTGGCCGGCCTGGTGGTGCTGGCCACCGTCGCGGCCTTCGCCCTGCAGCTCTGGTCGGCCCTCCTCTGATCCCCCAACGCACCGACGCCCGGGTCGGAATCGACCCGGGCGTCGGGACGTTGAACTCCCGGCAGCGACCTACTCTCCCACGCCGTTTCCAGCGCAGTACCATCGGCCCTGGAGGGCTTAACGACCGTGTTCGGGATGGGAACGGGTGTGGCCCCTCCGGCAATCCCACCGGGAAATCACCTGAATACGGAGTCTCGAGTGCAGCCGCGGCGATCCTTCGTCGATCCGGCCGGGCCGAATAAGTTTTAAGTGGTCAAGCCGCACGGCCGATTAGTACCGGTCAGCTCAACACCTCACGGTGCTTACACCTCCGGCCTATCAACCTCGTCATCTTCGAGGGGCCTTCAGGGGCCTTGCGGCCCGGGAGGGCTCATCTTCAGGCGGGTTTCGCGCTTAGATGCCTTCAGCGCTTATCCCTGCCGGACATA
>DATLZL010000566.1:0-6125 GCA_035574035.1 Binatia bacterium
GCGGCGGCCGCCCGAGGACCCGGTCCCGTGCCGCGCCGGCCAGGGCCGGGGCGGCCAGGGCGTTGAGGGTCTCGATCACCGCCAGCCGCCCGGGCCGGAGCACGCGGGCGATCTCGAGCAGGATCGCCTCGGGCCTCGAGACCGCCTGCAGGACCCCGATGGTGACGACCAGGTCGAAGGAGGCAGCCCGGAAGGGCAGGCGGTAGCCGTCGGCGGCGACGTACCGGGCGGTGCCCGCCGGGTCGGCGGCGCGGGCGCGGCCGAGCGTGGGCAGGGAGTAGTCCACGCCGGTCACCGCGTGGCCGCGCTCGGCCAGGCGGCGCGTGTAGGTGCCGGCGCCGCAGCCGAGGTCGAGGACGTCGGCCGGCGGCCGCAGCTCGAGCGACGGCAGCAGCCCCTCGAATCGCGCCAGCCGGCGGGCGAGGCCCGCCTCCGACCACCCGGAGACCGAGGCCTCTCCGGGGTACGTCCGGGCGTAGCGCTCGAAGCGCGCCCGCCACTCGAGGTCGAAACGACCGCCGACCATCACCGCCGGTGCATCCTCAACAGGCTCAGCAGGAACGCTGACAGCACCGTCTGGAACCCCAGCGCGGTGCAGGTCACGCCCGGCACGACGAGCCGCATCGTCCGGGCGTAGTCCAGGTGACCGAAGCCGGCCGCCCGCCACTGGTTCACCGCCAGCAGGAGCAGGGCCAGCCCGAGGGCCAGCGACAGTGCGGCCGCGATCAGCCCGCGCTCGAGCGTGACCACGTGCCGGAACCGGTCGAGCCACGGGTCCTCCGGCATCAGCTGCTCGGCGGCCGCGAAGGTCTTGGCGAAGACATGGAACTGGACGGCCTGGTAGCCGCAGAGGATCGCCAGGCTGGCGAAGAGCAGCGTGTGGGCGTCGAAGTTGACCCCGCCGATCGTGAGGCCGGGCATCGCGATCGCGTAGCCCAGCAGTCCCAGGGCGATCAGGACTGCGCCGGGGATCAGGAAGAGCCATCGCGGGCAGTAGAGGAGGAAGAAGCGCAGCGTGCGCCACCCGTCGCGGAAGGTCTTCAGGTGCGGGGCGTGGCTCTTGCGACCGTCGGGGTGGAGGGTGATGGGGACCTCGGCGATCTTCTCGCCGTAGAGGCTCGCCTTGATGATCATCTCGGTGGCAAACTCCATCCCGGTGCACCGCTGGTCGAGCCGGTCGAACAGCGCCCGGGTAAAGCCCCGCAGGCCGCAGTAGACGTCGTGGACAGCCGTCGCCCGGAACCAGCGCCGGACGAGGAAGGAGAACATGGGGTTGCCCCACCAGCGGTGGAGGAAGGGCATCGCCCCGGGGAGGATGTGGCCGCCGCCCGAGGGCAGCCGGCAGCCCTGGACCAGGTCGTAGCCCTCGCGCAGTTTGGCGACGAAGCGCGGGATCTCGAGGAAGTCGTAGCTGTCGTCGGCGTCGCCCATGATCACGTACCGCCCACGGGCCGCCCGGATGCCGCCCATCAGGGCGTGGCCGTAACCGCGGGCCTCGACGTGGACGACCCGAGCGCCGAGGCTCTGGGCGATGGCCGGCGAGCCGTCGGTGCTGCCGTTGTCGGCGACGATAATCTCGCCCTCGATGCCGGCCTCGCGCAGCGCCCGTTGCGCCTTGGTGATGCAGGTGGCCAGCGTGTCGGCCTCGTTGAGACAGGGCATGACGACCGACACTTCCGGGACCACGCTCTCGGGGGCGGCCGCGTCGGGCCGCCGGGCGGTCGGGGTCGTGCTCGCGCTCATGGCTGGCTCTCCTGGCTCCGGGACTCGACGGACCGGAGCACTGGTTGGCGAAGGCGGGATTCCGCCAGGCGGAGGGCGGCGACGAGGACGCACAGCACCACCAGCGGCTGCACCGGGATCGCATAGCGCGCGTTCTCTACCCAGATGGCCGCCGCTTGCGTGAGCGAGGCCAGGAGCACCGCGGCGGCCAGCGCGGCGAGCGCCGGGTCGAGGCGGAGCATCCGGCGCACGCCGGGCATCAGGACCGCCCCGACGACGAGGCCCAGGAACGCGGCGTTCGCCAGGCGCAGGAGAGGTTGCTCCACTGACCAGACGGCGCGAAGCCACGGGGCCAGCGCCGGCGTCCGCAGTCGTTCCAGGCGCCAGTAGTTGGGCGCCATCCAGAAGTCCACCCAGGCGTGGGCCACGCCGATGCCGTAGCGCACCGGATGGCGCAGGAACATCTCGACCGACAGCCTCTCCAGTTCCCGGGAGAGGGCCGGCAGCGTGAGCCCGGTGGTGGCCAGCAGTTCCGGCAGCGCGTCCCACGAGGCGGCGTGGCCGTTGCCGGCGGCCAGCCGGGCGTCGCGGTGGCGGATGGCGACGTCGCGGATGTGAGCCCAGCGGTCGGGCGCCAGCTCGATGAAGGCCAGGCTGTGGTCGAAGAGAGCGAGCCCGGCCTGGGTCGAGAGCGTGAAGAAACCCACCCGGGCGTAGTTGAAGGTGGCCCAGCCGAGCACGAGCGCGAGCGACGGCCCGAGGACCAGTGTGGCCCGGGCGCCGACCCTGAGCGGCGTCAGGCGGCCGTGCCGGTGAGCGGCCCAGGCGACCAGCGTCGCGGCCAGCAACGGCAGGTAGGCGAACTGCGGCCGGGTGAGCACGGCGAACCCGCTGATGGCGCCGAGCAGCAAGAGCAGACCGGCGACAGCCTGGCCGGCGCTTGTGGCTTTGAACACCCGGACCAGCAGCGCGCAGGCGGCGGTGACCGCGAGCGTGGCCGTCGTCTCCGAGAGCAGGTTCGCTTCGAAAAAGAGCTGGGCGAGGTTCAGGTTGTAGGTCATCCCCGCCAGCGCGGCGAAGCCCGGTCGGCCGGTCAGGGCCAGGCCAAGGTAGAACAGCAGCCCGGCGATCATGCACCCGAAGAGCATCTGGAGCGCGAACGTCCCGGGACGCGACAGGCCCGCCAGCGCCATCACGGCCGGGTAGCCCGGCGGCCGGCGTCCCTCGTAGCCGGTGAAATCGCCGGAGAGGAGGTGAGCGGCGACGCGCTCGTAGGTGCCGGTGTCGGGGTGCTCCACAGGTTCGGAGACGAGCCAGAGGCCCACTCGAAGAGCGACGCTGGAGAGCAACAGGACGAGCAGCCAGCGGCGAGTTGTCACTGCTGTCCTCCCGCGGCCGGCGCGTCGTCCACGAAGTGCCGGTGCCACAGCTCGAGCATCACGAGCGCCCACAGCTGGGCTCCGTGGTCGCCGACGCGGGCCAGGTGCCGGCGCCAGAGCCCGCGCACCGCCTCCGGCCGGACGTAGCCCCGCCCGAGCGCCCGGGGCGAGAGCAGGAGATCCTCGGCCAGCCCCCGCAGCGGGCCGCGCAGCCACTCCGAGACGGGGATCTCGAAGCCCTGCTTGGGCCGGTGGACCGCCGCCGCCGGCACCCGGTGCTCGAGGTGGCGCTTGACCAGGTACTTCGAGGTGCGGCCGCGGTACTTGAGGTCGCTGGGCACGGTCGCCGCGAACTCGACCAGCCGGTGGTCGAGAAACGGCGAACGGACCTCGAGCGAGTTGGCCATGCTCATCCGGTCCACCTTGACCAGGATGTCGTTGGGCAGCCACGTCTTGAGGTCGACGTAGAGGAGCCGGGCCAGCGGGTCCAGGCCGCGCGTGCGGTCGAAGTGGACACGCACGACGTCGAAGGGGTCGTGGCCGGCCACGGCCCGCTGGAAGTCCGAGGCGAGCAGGCGTGCCCGCTCGTCGTCGCGGAACAGGCACAGGTCGTTGAAGTACGCCCGCTCGAACGACACGGCCAGGTTCTGGAGCACGTACCGGGCGCGCAGCGGGCGTGGCAGCCAGTCGGCCTTCGGGTAGTGGCGGCCCAGCGCGCCGATCACCGTGCGCCGGAACCCGGCCGGCAGCCACCCTCGCGCCCGGCGCTCCCAGCGGTTCAGCCCGTAGCGGCGCTGGTAGCCGGCGAAAACCTCGTCGCCGCCGTCGCCCGAGAGCGCGACGGTGACCCGCTCGCGGGCCGCCCGCGCCACGTAGTAGGTCGGCAGCGCCGAGGAGTCCGCGAAAGGCTCGTCCAGGTGCCAGGCCAGCCTGGGCAGGATTTCGGCGGCCCGGGGCTCGACCAGGACCTCGCGGTGGTCGGTGCCGAGCGCCCGGGCGACCAGGCGGGCGTAGGGCAGCTCGGAGTAGCGCTGCTCGGCGAAGCCGACCGCCGTCGTCACGACGGGGCGGTCGGAGAGCCTCGCCATCGCCTCGACCACGGCGCTGGAGTCCACGCCGCCGCTCAGGAAGGCGCCGAGCGGCACGTCGCTGATCAGGCGTGCGCGGACCGCCTGGCAGAGGGCCTCGTCGAAGGCCGCCAGCGTGTCGGCCTCCGGGCGGGGCGCCGGTGCGGCGAGCGGAACCTGCCAGTACTCGGTGAGCCGCGCCCGGCCGCCCTCCCAGACCAGGTAGTGGGCGGGCGGGACCTGGGCCACGCCCTCGACGGCCGTCCGCGGTCCGGCCACGGCGCCGAAGGCGAAGTAGTCGGCCAGGGCCAGCAGGTCGGGCGCGCGCTTGACGGAGGGGTCCTCGAGCAGCGCCTTGAGCTCGGAGGCGAACAGCAGCCGGTCGCCCTCCCGGGCGTGGTAGTAGAGCGGCTTCTTGCCGAGCCGGTCGCGCGCCAGCAGCAGCCGCCGCCGCGCGTCGTCCCAGAGCGCGAAAGCGAACATGCCGGCCAGCCGCTCGACGCATGCCGGCCCGTACTCCTCGTAGGCGTGGACGATGACCTCGGTGTCGGTCCGGGTGGCGAAGACGTGGCCGCGGGCGATCAGCTCCTCCCGCAGGTCGCGGAAGTTGTAGATCTCCCCGTTGAGGACGACCACCGTGCGCCGGTCCTCGCCGTAGATCGGCTGGTCGCCGCCGGCCACGTCGACGATGCTGAGCCGCCGGTGGCCGAACCCCACGCCGGCGCCCAGGTGGAAGCCGTCGGCGTCCGGGCCGCGGTGGCGCATGACGTCGGTCATGCGACGCAGGAGGTCGCGGCCCACCGGGTGCCGGGGGTCGGCGTAGGCGACGCCGGCGATGCCGCACATCAGGCCGTCTCCCGGGCCAGGCGCCGGTAGAGCGCGAGGTAACGCGCGGCCATGCGGTCCAGGCTGAACTCGGTCACGCACCGCTGGCGCCCGGCCTTGCCGTGCAGGCGGGCCAGCACCGGGTCGTTGACGTAACCGAGGAGCGCCGCGGCCAGCGCCTCCGTCCGCCGCGGCTCGACGAGCCGGCCGGTCACGCCGTCCTCGACCAGCTCGGGGTTGCCGCCCACGTTCGTCGCCACGACGGGCAGGCCGGTGGCCATCGCTTCCAGGATCGTGTTGGAGATCCCCTCGGCGAGCGAGGGCAGGGTGAAGACGTCCAGGGCCGCCAGTACCCGGGGGATGTCGTCGCGCTCGCCGAGCAGGCGGACCGAGCGCTCCAGCCCGGCGGCAGCCACCGCCTGCTGCAGGTCGTCGCGGAGCGGCCCGTCCCCGACGATCAGCAGGAGAGCGTCCGGGCGCTCCGCGACCACCGCCCGGAAGGCGGCGACGAGCCGGGCGTGGTCCTTGACCGGGTCGAGCCGCCCCACGGTCCCCACGACCGGGGCACCGGCCGGCAGCCCGAGCGCCTCCCGCGCGCCCTCGCGGTCGCCCTCGGCAAAGCGGTGGGTGTCGACGCCGTTGTGGATCGTCGTCACGCGCTCGCCCGGGATGCCGACGTGGTGGACGAGCCAGCGGCGGAGGTCGTGCGAGACGGTCACCCAGTGGGAGACCAGCGGGGCGAGCAGCCGGCGCAGCCGGTTGCGTCGGCGGTTGCGGCCCTCGGGGTCGGCCGCCTCGCGGCCGTGCTCGCCGTGGACGACCAGGCGGACCCCGGCCAGCCGGGCGGCGGGCACCGCGTCGAAGGCGCCCCAGTTCCGGGTGTGGACGATGTCGGGCCGGAGGCGGCGCAGGAGGGCCACCAGGCGGACCTGGGCGGCGACGTCGATCCCCGGGCGCTTGCCGAGCGCGTGGACCGCCACGCCCTCCGGCAGCCGTGCCGCCAGCGCGCCGGAGGTGGTGACGGCGACCACGGTGTGCCGCGCCGCCCCGGCCAGCGCCCCGACGAGGTTCACCACCCCGTTCTCGGTGCCGCCGACCGCCAGGGTGTGCAGGACGTGGACGACGTGCATCA
>DATLZL010000567.1:0-2260 GCA_035574035.1 Binatia bacterium
TAAGCCTTGCTCCATCAAGAAGCCCGTTGCTAGCATGGGGCGCCGTTCGGCGTGAGGACGATCGAGACACTCGATGGGGCGCGTGCGTGCCATGGTCCTCCTGCTCGCCGGCGCTTGTCTCGGCGGCCTCATCCTCCCGGATCCGGCGGCAGCCCAGCGGACGGAGGCCACCGTCGGCGCGCCGGGCGATGAAGTGACCGTCCTGGCCGACCGTCTGGAGGAGATGGGACCCGACGGGCTGCTGGTGGCCACCGGCAACGTCGAGGTCACCCGGGGCACGGCGCGGCTCCTCGCCGATCGCGTCGAGATCGACCGCGAGTCGGGAGCGATGGTGGCCCAGGGCCGGGTCATCTTCTACGACGGCGAGGACCGGCTGACCGGCGAGCGGATCGACTACAACTACCGCACCGGCACCGGCGTGGTCTACGACGGCCGGGCCCGCGCCGAGCCCTACTACCACCTGGCCGGCCGGCGCATGGAACGCCTCGGCGAAAGCCTGTACCGGGTGCAGCAGGGCCTGTTCACCACCTGCGAGGACGACCCGCCGACGTGGTCGGTGCGCTTCGGCTCGGCGACCGTGAACCTGGAGGAGGCGCTGTGGGGCCGCAACGCCTCCGTCTGGGTGAAGAACCTGCCGCTGGTCCCGTTCATCCCGTTCTTCGCCGCCGCCATCCGCCGCGAGCGGCAGACGGGCTTCCTCTTCCCCCGCCTTGGCCAGTCCTCGTTCAAGGGCACCTTCGCCGAGGTGCCGTTCTTCTGGGCCATCTCCGACAGTCAGGACGCGACCATCACCCCGCTCTTCTACTCCGAGCGCGGCTTCGGCGCCAACCTCGAGTACCGTTACGTCCTGGCCGAGACCCACCGCGGCGACCTGGGCGGGTTCTACGTCCGGGAGACCGCGGTGAGCGAGCGGGAGGAGGGCCGGGACGCCGACCGCGGCTACGGCCGCTTCCGCCACGACTGGCTCATCACGCCGCGCCTGTCCCTGCGGGCCGACGTCAACGCCGTCACCGACGACTTCGTGCTCAGCGATTACGGCGATCGGCTCCACGACCGCAGCGCGCAGCGGGT
Organism: Binatia bacterium; assembly: GCA_035574035.1. Taxonomy (GTDB): domain Bacteria; phylum Methylomirabilota; class Methylomirabilia; order Rokubacteriales; family CSP1-6; genus DATLZL01. The sequence goes on from DATLZL010000567.1 coordinate 1,072, forward strand.
GGAATCGAGCGTGTTCCTCACCTGGACGGGCCGGACCTGGAGCGCCGTCGGCGAGCTGTACTGGTACCAGGACCTGACGACCCGCCGGCCGGTCGAGCTCAACCGCCTGCCGGACGTCACGGTGACCGGCTTCCGCCAGCCGGTGCCCGGCCTGCCCGGGTTCCTCTACGAGCTGGAGGGCAGCGGCACCCGGGTGGTCCGCGACCTCGGCTCCGACGGCACGCGGTTCGACCTCCACCCGCGGCTGCTGCGGCCGCTCCCGATCTTCGGCTTCGTCGCCCTGACCCCGTTCGTCGGCGGCCGTCTCACCACCTACGACCGGACGGTGGTCGCCACCCGGACGGTGGACGGCATTCCCGTGGAGGACACGCGCGACGACCCGCGCATCCGCTCGCTGGTCGAGGCGGGCGCCGACGCCGAGGCGCGCGCGACCCGGATCTACGAGCTGGGCGGCGTCGCCGGGCTCGACGCCGTGCTGCACTCGATCGAGCCCCGGCTGAACTACACCTGGATCGCCGGGGCCAACACCGACCGGATCCCCAACTGGGGCAGCCCCATCGACGCCGTCCGTCCGGCCAGCCTGATCACCTACTCGCTGACGAACCGCCTGCGCGCCCGGTCGGTGGCGCCGGAGGGCACGGAGCCGGCGCGCTGGGAGTACGTGCGCTTCACCGTGGCCCACAGCTATGACCTGCGCCGCGACGACCGTCCCTGGGGCGACGCCCGGGCCGAGCTCATCGTCGACCCGAACCGGATCCTGGCCTTCCGCGGCGACACCTCGGTGGACGTCTACGGGGGCGGCGTGCGGACCGCCACCACCGACCTGAGCCTCCGCCTGCCCCGGGCGAGCGCGGGTATCGGCACCCGCTACAGCCGCGACGAGCGGGTGAGCTTTCTGCAGGCCCAGGCCACCGCCGAGCTGACGCGCTGGCTGGTGGGCCGGGTGGAGACGAACTGGGACATGCGCACGAACACCCTCGTGGAGAACCGGGTGGCCGCCGACCTGCGCTGGCAATGCTGGGCCTTCACCGTGGAGTTCGTCTCGCGCAGCGAGCGGGAGGACGAGCTGCGCTTCGCCCTCAACCTGCTCGGCCTCGGCGCCCCGCTGACCACCTCCACCGGCATCGGCGGGCTGACCGGCGGCGCCGAGGGGCGGGTCAAGTGATTCCCTTCCTCGACCTCACCCGCC
>DATLZL010000568.1:0-2903 GCA_035574035.1 Binatia bacterium
CGCCTGGCCGACCGCGGAGCGTGGCGACGGTCCCCTCACCCTCGGCGCCGCCGCCACCGACCGCGCCGGCAACGTCGCCTCGGTCAGCCGCCTGGTGGTCGTGGACAACACGCCGCCCGACTCGCAGATCGTGGACGGCCCGGGCGGCACCACCGCCGAGGCCACGCTGACGTTCCGGTTTGCGGGCAGCGACAACCTCACGCCGCCCGAGCGGCTCGAGTTCGCCTGGCGCCTGGACGGCGGGCCCTTCACGGCCTTCGGCCCCGAGACGTCCGCCACGCTCGCCGCGCTCGCTCCCGGTGCCCACACCTTCGAGGTCAAGGCGCGCGACCTGGCCGGCAACGAAGACCCGACGCCGGCCCGGCGGGCGTTCACCGTCGCCACGCTCCGCGTGCAGATCACCGAGCCGCCGGACGGTGCGACGGTCGCCGAAGGGCCCCTGCTGGTCCGCGGCGTCTTGGAGGGCGCCCGCGGCGACGTCGGCGTCACCGTCAACGGCGTCCCGGCCGCCGTCTCGGGCGGGACGTGGGCGGCGATGGTGGGCGTCGGCAGCGAGACGACGGGGCTGACCGCCACGGCCAGGACGCTCGCCGGCGCGACCGCCCAGCACACCATCGGCCTCCTCGTCACAGCCCCACCCGAGGCGCCGGTCGCCCTGGAAGCCACGCCCGCGGCCGGCACGGCGCCGCTCGTCGTGTCCTTCACGCTCCACGGCGGCGACGTCGTCCAGGTCGAGCTCGACGCCGACGGCGACGGTCTCGCCGACATCACGGCCGCGACGCTCGTCGGCTGGACGTTCACCTACACCCGCCCGGGGCTCTACATCGCCCGGGCCACGGTGACGGACACGACCGGCGCCCGGAACACCATCCTCGTCCCCGTCGAGGTGCTCGACCCGGCCGCGGTCGACGCCCTGCTCACGGGTCGCTGGGCCGCCCTCCGGGCCGCCCTGGCTCGCGGCGACGTCGAGGCCGCCGTGAGCCTGGTGGCCGACGGGGTCAAGGACCGGTACCGGCGGGCCTTCAACGACCTCGGCCCCGATCTACCCACCGTGGCGGCGGCCCTCCGGGACCTGGTGCTGGTCAGCAACGACGGGACGCTGGCTGAGTACGCCACCACCCTGGACCGCGACGGCGGCACCTACGTCCACCTCGTCTATTTCATGCGGGACCACGACGGCGTCTGGAAGATAGTGGCGATGTAGGGAGCGCACCAATGCCGGCGACGCCCTGCACCCCAACTCCCACCGGCCGGCGCTCGGAGCGGCGATGACCCGCCGCCGCCTGCGCCTGCTGTTGGTCGTCCTCGTCGCACCGGCCGCCCTGGGCCTCGCCGCCGGACCGGCCGCCGCCCTGCTCCGCCCGCCGTTCTACTCGGCCAGGCCCGTCCAGGCCACCGTCGTGGACGAGGCCACGCGCCAGCCGGTCGAGGGCGTCGTCGTCGTCGCCGTCTGGGCGCTCAGCTCCATCCACGGCGTCACCCACACGCTGCACATCGGCGAGGCCGTTACCGACAGCCAGGGCCGGTTCTCGCTGCCCGGCTTCGGCCCCAAGCTCCGCCCCCCGCTCTACGAGGCCCAGAGGCACATGCCGTACCTCATCCTCTTCAAGCACGGCTATGTCCCGCTGATCCTCTGGAACGCCTCCCGCGACAAGTTCGTCGCCGCCTTCGGCGACCCCCGCCAGTGGTCCACCCGGCAGCTCGCCGACAACCTGCCGCTCGAGTTCGACCCCGACCGCGTGGTCCAGGAGTCCTTCTGGAATGGCCTCACCATCGAGCTCGAGCCCTTCCGCGGCACGCCAGCGGAGTGGCTCCGTCAGATGGAGGTCCTTACATATCGAATCGACTTCGACGACCGGAAGCGTGTGCCTCGCCTCCTCCGAGCCCTGCTCGACGAGCAGCTTTACGTTATGAACAGCCCCTCAGACCCGTATGCCGTCGACCCGTCCGCGGTTCGCGCGTTTTTCGACCAGATCCGACGCTATCTGGAATAGGAGCACTGCCGTGCATTCGAGGCTCATCACACAGTCTGCCCTAGCGGCCATCGTGTTGTTCTCCGTCACCGTCGCCCGTGGCTACGAATTGGCCACCCATGAGGCCCTGTCAGTACAAGCGGTTCGAACCTCAGTCATCGGCAGCGGTGTTCTCGAGGAGCAGCTAGACTTCTCGAAGGACTCCCTGCTATTCGGACCGCGCAATGGCCGACTGAAGCCGGAGGAGTGGATCCGGCTCGGCAGCAGGCAGGAAGACGCCCTGCTCGCCATTCCGCCGGTCCGCGTCGTCCACCACTTCCACGACCCCGTCTACGACCGGCCGCTGAGCGGGTCCATCGGGGACCGCCTCTTCTTCCGGGCCCCCGACTGGGCCCTCGAGGATCCCTCCCCCATCCTCGGCCAGGAGTTTTCCTGGCGCGACGCGCGTCGGGCCTTCCGGGATGCCCTGACCGCGCCTTTCCCCCTCTCGCGCGAGCACGAGCTGGCCCGCACGTTCCTCACCCTCGGCCACGTGATCCACCTGATCCAGGACATGGCCGTGCCCGAGCACACCCGCAACGACTGGCACGCCGGCATACCGGTGCTCCCGACCGGCACACCGAGCCTGTTCGAGAGGGGGGTGGACTCCGGACTTGGCCGCCTACCAATGACCGGCTACCCCCCTCCACGCTTCGACCACTCGCGGCACTTCTGGGCCACCGGCGACGGCCGGGGGCTGGCCGAGTTCACGAACCGCAACTTCGTCTCCAAGGACACCGTCTTCGAGACCCTCGAGGAGGGCGCGGTCGGCCGCGACCGCCGGACGGGCCACGTCTACCCCTCGCCACGGCTCCAGCTCGCGCTGCGCGAGGACGTCGACGTCACCATGCTGCCCGATCCCCCGCGCGGCCTAAGCGGGCCGATGACCTT
>DATLZL010000569.1:0-7008 GCA_035574035.1 Binatia bacterium
CCGGATCATCGCCCAGAGGCGCGAGGGGCTCATCGGCAGCTCGGTGATCCCGATGCCGAGGGGCGCAAGGGCGTCGCTCACCGCGTTGGCGATCACCGCCGGCACCGTCATCGAGGACGACTCCCCGAGCCCCTTGGACCCCAGCGTCGTCAACGGCGAGGGCGACACGACGTGGGCGATGTCGATGACCGGCGCCTCGCTGGCGGTCGGGACGAGGTAGTCCATGAAGGTCGCCGTCAGGCACTGCCCGTCCTCGTCGTAGCGGAGCTCCTCGTAGAGCGCGCCGCCCAGGCCGTGCAGCGCCCCGCCGTAGATCTGCCCCTCGACGATCAGCGGGTTGATCAGCGTGCCGGCATCGTGAACGCTCACGTATTTCAAGATCTTGACCGCCGCCGTCTCAGGATCCACCTCGACGGCCATCACCTCGGCGATGAAGCCGTAGGTATTGGAGGAGTTCACCCGGTCCTCCGGGTCCACGGCCAGCGCCACGTTGAACCCGAAGGACGCGCTGGCGTGGAGCGTCGGCTCCATGCCCTCCGGGAGCGACTGGGTGTTCCAGTGCGCCCGGCCGGCCAGGTCCTTGATGGTGTAGACGGGCCCCTTGCCGTCGGTCCGGCGGGCCGCGCCGTCCCGCCAGTCGACCTGCCCCACCGGGACCTCCATCAGGTGAGCCGCATAGTCCAGGAGCTTCGTCTTGAGCTTGCGGACGGCCAGCGCCACCGCGCTGGTCCCCACCGAGCCGAAACGGCTCGAGTAGGTCCCGGAGGAGATGGACCAGATGCGCGTGAAGGTGTCCATCTCGTCCACCACCGTGATGTCCTCCGGCGCCAGCCCCAGCTCGTCGGCGACGATCTGGGCCACGATCGTCTGGTGGCCCTGCCCCTGGGGCGTGGACCCGAGGATCGCGATCACGCGGCCCAGCGGGTCGACCTTCACCATGGCCGACTCCACCGCCCCCGACTTCGGCAGGTACTCCGGCTTGGCGCGGAACTGGGGATCGAGCGCGGTGGCCACGTAGCCCATGTTCGACACCGAGGGGTCGACGGCCAGGGCCAGGCCGATCCCGAAGTAGCGGCCCTCGGCCCGGGCCCGGGCCTGCTGCCGGCGGAGCCCGGCGTAGTCGGCGAGATCCAGCGCCTTCTGAAACGTCCGCGGGTAATCCCCTGAATCGTAGAGGCCTCCGGTCGGCGTCCGGTAGGGAAACTCCTCGGGCGGGATCAGGTTGCGCATGCGTACCTCGGCCGGGTCCAGGCCGAGCGCAGCCGCCAGGCGGTCCATCATCCCCTCGGTCTCGAAGTAGAGGTGGCCGCAGGCGTAGCCGCGGTTGGGTCCGGTCAGGCTCTTGTTGGTCATGACGACCGAGGTGTCGACCTCGAGGTGCTGGAAGCGGTAGGGGCCGACGAAGTTCCCGGTCGGTCGGAAGGCGCAGCCGGGTTCGGGGCTGCGGATGTAGCCCCCGACGTTGTCGAACCACTTGAAGCGCATGCCCAGCACGGTGCCGTCCTTGCGGGCGGCGACCTCGCGGTAGGCCACCCGGTCGGTGCCGCTCGAGGAAGCGATCAGGTGCTCGCGGCGGTCCTCGATCCATTTGACCGGCACGCCGACCTGCATGGCCGTGAAGCCGATCAGGGCCAGGTAGGGGTAGATGGAGGTCTTGATCCCGAACGAGCCCCCGATGTCGGGCGGCACGATGAACCGCAGCCGGTTCTCGGGCAGCCCCAGCACCCGGCTCACCAGCGGGTGCATGATGAACGGCCCCATGAAGTTCGACCAGATCGTGAGCACGCCCTCCAGCGGGTCCCACCGGGCGATGACGCCGTAGGTCTCGATGGGCGTCGAGCCGTACTTCGGGAACCGGAACCGCTCGCGGATGACGATGTCGGCCTCGGCGAAGGCACGGTCGGGGTCGCCGTAGACCAGCCGCCGGTGGCCGGCCAGGTTGGAGCCGACGGCCTCGTGCAGGACCGGCGCGTCGGGCTCCAGCGCCTTCTCGGGGTCCACCACCGCCGGCAGCGGCTCGTAGTGGACGACGACGGCCTCGGCAGCGTCCTCGGCCTCGTAGCGGTTACGGGCCACGACGACGGCGACCGGTTCGCCGGCGAACCGGGCGCGGTCGGTGGCCGCCGGGTAGTAGTGGACGGGCGCGGTGACGCCGACGCCGAAGGGCTTGCAGTGCCGGGCCACGTCCTCGCCGGTCACCACGCCGACCACGCCGGGCATGGCCAGCGCCGCCTCGACGTCCCAGCCCAGGATGCGGGCGTGAGCGTGGGGCGAGCGCACGATGGCGGCGTGGTGCAGGTTGCCGACCGGCGGGTGGTCGTCGATGAACTGCCCGCGGCCGGTCAGCAGGCGCGCGTCCTCCACGCGCCTGACGGGTTTGCCGATCCAGCCCGAGCCCTGGGTCATGGGGGGACGTCCGAGGCTAGTCACCGCGCCCGGACGTGTCAAGACAGCTCCGCCGACGGGGCGCCGGCCGGCGACGGTCTCCGGCGCTGCCAGGCGAGCACGGCGCCGAGCAGCGCGAAGCCGCCGAGGTCGGTCGCCAGGCCGGGCTTGATCAGCAGCAGCGCCGCCGCGACCAGCGCCAGGCGCTCGAGCGCGCCGGCCGGACGCCGCAGGAAGCCCATGGCGCCGGCCGCCAGCGCGAGCACGCCCAGGCAGGCCGTGAGCGCGGCCCAGGCGATCTCGAGCGGCGGCCCCTGGAGCAGCAGCGCCGGCGAGTAGACGAACATGTACGGGGCGATGAACCCGGCCAGCCCCAGGCGGGTGGCGATCAGGGCGGTTCGCACCCAGTCTGCCCGCGCGATCGCCGCCGCCACGTACACGGCCGCGCACACCGGCGGCGTGATCGCCGAGATGATCGCGAAGTAGAAGACGAAGAGGTGGGCGGCGATCGGCAGCGCGCCCAGCTTGACGAGCGCGGGCGCCACCACCGAGGCCGCCAGCACGTAGGCGGCGGTGGTCGGCAGCCCCATGCCGAGGATGAGGCAGACCAGCATGGCGAAGAAGAGGGCGGCCAGCAAGCTCTGGCCGCTGGCGGCGATGATGAACTCGGAGAGCTTCACCCCCACCCCGGTCAGGTTGATCATGCCCATGACGATCCCGGCGGCGGCGATCAGCGTGGCCACCTGCACGATCGCCCGGCCCCCGGCCTCGAAGGCGCGCCCCAGGCCTCGAAGCCGCGCGCGGCGGTCGGCCCACGAGGTCCCCGAGCCGACGAAGATCGCCAGCGAGGCGACGATGGACCAGAAGGTGGAGGTCTGGGCGGTGTAGCCCTCGAGCAGGAACCAGCAGAGCAGCGCGATGGGGACGAACAGCGCGGCCGAGCGGCGCCAGGCCAGGACGTCTCGGGCCCGCGGCATCGCCTCGGGCGGGACTCTAGCCAGGCCGAGCCGCCGGGCCTCGAAGTGGATGGCCGCCCCGCAGCCCAGGTAGTAGAGGATCGCCGGCACCGCAGCCGCGATCGCCACCTGCACGTAGGGAACCTGGAGCAGTTCGGCCATGATGAAGGCGCCGGCCCCCATGACCGGCGGCATGATCTGGCCGCCGGAGGAGGCGGTGGCCTCGACGGCGGCGGCGAACTCCGGCCGGTACCGCATCCGCTTCATGAGCGGGATGTTGAAGATGCCGTCCACGACGACGTTGGCGACGGCCGAGCCGGAGATGGTCCCGAAGAAGGCCGAGGAGAAGACCGAGACCTTGGCCGGCCCGCCCCAGGAGCGCCCGGCCACGAGCCGGGCCAGGTCCACGAACGTCTCGCCGCCCCCGGTGTGGTAGAGGACGGCGCCGAACACGAGGAACACCGCCACCAGCGTGGCCGAGATGCCGGTGACCGGCCCCAGGATGCCCTGGGTCGAGAGGTAGAGCGATTCCTGGACCGTGACCCAGCCGAAGCCGCGGTGACCCCAGACGCCGGGCACCAGGTTCCCCCACCAGGCGTAGGCGATGGCCAGGACGGCCAGCGCGACGAAGGCCAGGCCGATCGTGCGGCGGGCGGCCTCGAGCGTCACCAGCGTGAGCACCGTGCCCAGGACGAGGCCGGCCCGCGTCACCTCGCCCGGGTTCTCCATGATCCAGTCGTAGTGGCGGATGACGTAGCCGAGCGCGGCCAGCCCCCCCGCGGCCAGCGCGACGTCCACCGCCGAGGGCCGGTGCGCGGGCGAGCGTCCGGGGCGGGCCGGGTAGAGCAGGAAGCAGAGGGCGAAGGCGAAGGCCAGGTGGAGCGAGCGCTGGATCAGGTCGGGGAAGGCGCCGGTGAAGGGCGCCGCCGTCCAGACGTGGAAGAGCGCGAACGCCGCCGCCGTCAGCGCGGCCGCGCCGGCCAGCCCGCCGCGGAGCGGCCGGGTGTCGGGCTCGTCGCTCCGGACCGGGACCGGCGGCTCGGCCCCGGCCGGGGCGGCCGGCTCGCCCACGCCCTACTTCGCCTCGGCCGGGATCAGGTGGTCGGGGACCTTCAGCGCCCGGTCCCGGTAGTACCGGATGGCCCCGGCGTGCAGCGGCGACTGCGAGGCCTCGAGCGTCAGCCGCGGGATGTCGTCGGTGGTTCCCTTGAAGGCCGCCTTCTGGTGCTCGAGCCCCTCGGACACCGCCTTGACGATCCGGTACACCAGGTCGTCGGGGAAGGACTTCGGAGCGGCGAAGCCGACGATGATGGCCGTGGTCCAGAACTCGCCCTGACCCTTGATCGAGCCGGCCGGGACCTTCACCCACGGGATGTGGGGCCGGAGCGCCTTGACCTTCTGCATCTCGGCCTCGCTGAAGGTCAGCACCCGCACCGGCGTGGCGGTGGCGATGTCCATGGTCGAGGCGTCGAGGGCGAAGCCGTTGCCGGCCTTGGCGTAGCCGACGATGCGCTTGTCCTTCATGGCGTCCACGGCGTCGGCGGTGCCCATGCGCTGCCAGTCGGGCTTGATGCCCAGGTCGCTGAGCACGGCCTCCGTCATCTTCTCGGTGGCCGAGCCGCGGATCCCGGGGTTGAACTTCTTGCCGGCGAGCTCGTGGATCGTCTTGATGCCGGTCTCCTCGCGCACGACGACGTAGTTGGCGGAGACGGTGTACATCCACATCACCCGGATGTCCGGGAACGGGCTGTCCTTCCAGTTCTCCTGGCCCTTCCAGGCCAGGTAGACCTGCTCGGGGGTGACCAGACCGTAGTCGATGGTGCCCTTCATCATGCGCTTGAGGTTGTCCACGGTGGCCCCGGTCTCCACCACGGTCACATCCACCTCCGGCACCGTCAGGTTGATGGCCTTGGCCGCCCCCACGCAGTAGGCGTAGTGGCTGGAGGCCGTCTGGGTGCAGCCCATGGCCAGCCGCTTCTTCTGGGCGTGGGCCGGACCCGCGCTGCCGAGAACGAGGGCCGCCGCGAGGCAACCCGCTGCGATGGCTCGCCAGTTCATGATTCCCTCCCGAGGGTGATGGTCCGCAGGGCCTGGCGGTTGACCTTGCCCGCCGGCGTCCTGGGTAGCTCGCTCACGAACTCCACCTGACGCGGGTACTCGTGCCGGCCCAGGCGGGTCCGCGTGAAGTCCTGGAGTTCCTGGGCGAAGGCGGCGTCGCCCGCCCGCGCGCTCACGACGAAGGCCTTGACGACCTGGCCCCGGAGCGGGTCGGGCACGCCGACCACCGCCGCCTCGCGCACGTCGGGGTGCTGCAGCAGCACGTGCTCGATCTCGCGGGCGCTCATCGTCCAGCCGGCCGAGATGATGACGTCGTCGGCCCGCCCGGCGTGGTGGAAGTAGCCATCCTCGTCCACCCGACCGAGGTCCCGGGTGGGAACCCAGGCGCCCCGCCGCCAGACCCGGATCTCGCCGACGCGTCCCGGCGGGCACGGCGCGCCGTCGGGGCCCTGCACCTCGACCCGCACGCCCGGCACCGGCTTGCCGAGAGCGCCCGGCCGCGGCGCGTAGTCGGGGGCGCCCGGGTAGTCGGCCAGGACGACGCCGACCTCGGTGGTGCCGTACAGGCTGCAGAGCGGCGCGCCGAAGACCTCCGGCACGAACCGCAGCGTGGCCTCGTCGACCGGCTCGCCGGTGTAGGAGAGCTTGCGGAGGGCGTAGGCGAAGTCGGCCGCCCGGCCCGAGGTCCGGATCAGCCGGTAGTGGGTCGCCGCCGCCGACAGCGTCGTGGTGCCGTACTCGTGCAGCGCGCGCAGCAGGCGGACGGGGTCGAAGCGGCCGGCCCAGGCGCCGGTGGTCACGCCGAGCGCCAGCGGCCCGAGCGTGCCGTGCCACAGCCCGTGGCCCCAGGCCGGCGAGGACGGGCAGAAGAACTCGTCGCCCGGCCGGACGCCCGTGCCGTAGAGCGCGGCGAGCATCAACGGCACGATCGCGCGGTGGGGGTGGTGCACCGCCGCCGGCAGCTCGCGCGTGGTCCCCGAGGTGTACTGGAGCACGGCCAGGTCGTCGGCCCGCGTGCGCGGCTCCCACCGCGCGGGCTCGCGCGCCACCTCCCGGAGGAGCGCGTCGTCGGCCACGACGACCTCGGGCCCGGCGGCCGCCCGGGCGACGTCGGCGTGCTCGGCGTCGGTCAGGAGCAGCCGCGGCCGGCAGTCCTCGAGCCGCAGCCGGAGCCCCTCGGGCCCGAACAGCGTGAACAGCGGCACCGCCACCGCCCCGCGCTTGAGGACGCCGAAGAGGCTCAGGTAGAAGGCCGGCGACGGGTCGAGCACGATCGCCACCGGCTCGCCGGGCCCGACGCCCCGCGCGGCCAGCCAGTGGGCGAAGCGCGAGGACCAGCCCGCCAGCTCCGCGAAGGTCAGCGCCTCGTCGCGCCCGTCGGCGTGGGCGATGCGCACGGCGACCCGCCGGCTCTCGGCGTGGCGGTCCACGCACTCGTGGGCGATGTTGAGCGCCCGGCGGTCGCCGTCGAAGAGCGCCCACAGCGCCTCGGGCGTGCAGAGCCGCTGGGCGTCCTCGTAGCGCGTGTACTCGGTCAGCCGGGGCCCGCGGCCGGCGACGCTCACGCCGCCTCCGGCCGGCGGGGCAGCACCACGACCGCCTGGCCGAC
>DATLZL010000570.1:0-16685 GCA_035574035.1 Binatia bacterium
GGGCGCCTGCTGGCCGGCTTGAGCGAGCTGCCCTGCACCAAGACCGCCGAGTCGGCGGTCTCCACGGCCGCCGCATCGGGGAGACCGACCCGGTGATGGGGAGCTCCCACCGGCCGTCCGTGGCGGCCGCCGAGCCCGGAGCGGGGGCGGTGCCGACCTTCACCTTCACGGTCTTCACGCCGACCCGCAACCGCGCCCACACGCTGCATCGCGTCCACAGCAGCCTGTGCGCACAGACGTTCCGTCATTTCGAATGGATCGTCGTGGACGACGGCTCGACTGATCGCACACCGGAGCTCGTCCTCGGCTGGCGGCGGGATGCCGACTTCCCGATCCGTTATTTGTGGCAGGAGCACCACGGCAAGCACGCGGCGTTCAACCGCGCCGTGGAGCACGCCCGGGGCGAGCTGTTCGTGACCATCGACTCCGACGACGGGTGCGTGCCGACCGCCTTGGCCCGGTTGAAGCATCACTGGGACGCCATCCCGGCCTCCGAGCGATGCGCCTTCGCCGGCGTCACCGCGCTGATGATGGACCAGCACGGCCGCCGGGTCGGGAGTCGTTTTCCCCGCGATGTCACTGACTCCGACTCGCGGGAGATCCGCTACCGCTACGGCGTCACGGGCGAGAAGTGGGGGTTCGTCCGAACGGCGGTCCTCCGGGAGTTTCCGTTTCCGGTCCGCGCGGACATGACCTTCGTCCCCGAGTCGATCGTCTGGCGAGCGATCGCCACCCGGTTTCGAACGCGCTACGTCAACGAGCTCCTCGGGATCTACTTCACCGACACCGGCCCGGCCTCCGATCAGCTGCGAGCCGTCCCGCCGGCGCGCAAGGCCCGAGGCCGCGCCCTGTGGCTCGAGACGACCCTGAACCGGGACATCGCCTGGTTCCACCGCGCCCCCGTACGGTTCGTCTGGTTCGCACTGAACTACGCCCGCTACTCGTTCCATGCCGGCATCGTCGTTTCCGAGCAAGGCCGCCGCCTCGACAACGTCCTGGCCAGGGCGCTCTGGGCCCTCATGCTTCCCTTCGGCTTCGTGAAGTATCGCTGGCTCGACGAGAAGGCCTCCCGTCGAGTCCCGTGATCAGGGCGATGCCGGCCGATCGTCGGCCGGCCCTGGTCATCGACGAATTGCCACCAGCGGGGCGGAAGCGTCGGGCCGCCGGGGCGTCCCGGCCGCCCGGCGGCCGAGGCCGCTTCCGCCCCCAAGGAGCCGCACCACGTGCCCTTTCCCCGACCGCCCAGCGATCGCGCCGACAGCGCTCGATGGTGGTTCCTCGTTCCATCCGTCCTGTGGACGGCGGTGATCGTCTATCTGCTGACGCGCGGCCCGCGCTTCTTCAGCGGTCCCGCGGCCCCCGTCACCGCGTGGGTGCCGCGCGGCGCGCTGGAGGATGCGTTTCACACGCTCGTCTTCTTGGTCCTGGCCGTCCTGCTCCGTCGCGGCATCGCCGGCGCCCGGCCGACCCTCGGCGCCGACACCGTCGACGCGCTGGCGCTCGCGGTCGCCGCCCTGGCGTCGGTCGGATCGGAACTCGCCCAGCTGGCCGCGCCGCCACGCGCTCCCCAGCTCTGGGACGTGGCGCTCAACCTGCTGGGCGCGGCGGCGGGGATCGGCCTGGCTCGCCGGCCGGGGCGGCGCCGGCCGCCGTCCCCCGCCACGTGACCATCACCCCGCGTGCAACGAGGAGGGACACGCCCGTGGATTTGGTGACCGGAGGCGCAGGTTTCATCGGGTCGCACCTGGTCGAGGAGCTGGTACGTCGCGGCCGGCACGTCAGGGTCCTCGACGATTTCTCGACCGGCCGGCGAGCGTACCTGGCCGCCGTCCTCACCTCGGTCGAGATCCTGGAGGACGACATCCTGGACCCGGCGGCCCTCCGGCGGGCGATGCGGGGCGTCGAGCGGGTGTTCCACCAGGCCGCGCTCCGCTCGGTGCCGCGCTCGGTCGAGGACCCGATCACCACGGACCGCGTGAACGTGGAGGGCACGCTGCAGGTGCTGGCCGCCGCCCGGCGAGCCGGTATCCGCCGCGTCATCTACGCCTCGTCGTCGTCGGTCTACGGGGCATCCGACGGGGGGCCGCAGCGGGAGGATGACCGACCCCGGCCGGTGTCGCCGTACGCCGTCTCGAAGCTGGCCGGCGAGCACTACTGCCGAGTCTTCTCCCGGCTCTACGGCCTGCCGACGGTCTCGCTCCGCTACTTCAACGTCTTCGGGCCCCGCCAGGACCCGACCTCGACCTATGCCGCGGTGATCCCGCGGTTTATCCACGCCGCGCTGGCCGGCGAGAGCCTGGAAATCCACGGCGACGGCCTGCAGTCGCGGGATTTCACCCACGTTCGCAACGTCGTGGTTGCCAACTGCCTGGCGGCCGACGCGGCCGGCGTCGACGGCGAGGTGCTGAACGTGGCCCGCGGCAAGGGCCACTCGCTCATGGACATCATCGCCTGGCTGAGCCGCCGCCTGGCGCCCGAGCGGCTGACGGTGCGCTGGCATCACACGCCGCCTCGGCCCGGGGACGTCCAGCACACGCTGGGCGCCATCGACCGGGCCGCGCGGCTTCTCGGCTACCAGCCGGCGGTCTCGTTTCGAGCCGGCCTGGAGGACACCTTGCGCTGGGTGGCTCGCGTTCCGCAGTCGACGCCATGAACATCGCGATCGTCGGAACCGGGTACGTGGGGCTGGTGACCGGGGTCTGCTTCGCCGACTTCGGGATCCAGGTGACGTGCGTCGACCGCGACGCCGCGCGGATCGCCGCGCTGTCGCGCGGGACCCTGCCGCTGTACGAGCCGCGCCTGGCCGAGATGCTGCGCAAGCACCTCGCCGAGGGGCGGCTCCGGTTCACTACCGATGCCGCCCGTGCCGTCCGCCACTCCCTGGTCATTTTCATCGCGGTCGGTACCCCGCCCCTGGCGAGCGGGTTCCCCGACCTCGCCGACGTGGAGGCGGTGGCCCGCACCATCGCCGAGAACCTCGACGGTTACAAGCTGGTGGTCACCAAGAGCACGGTACCGGTCGGCACCGGTCGCCGCATCCAGCGAGTCATCGCGGAGCACGACGGGCACGTTCCCGGGTCCATCTTCGACGTCGCTGCCAATCCGGAGTTCCTGCGGGAGGGTTCGGCCGTCGAGGACTTCCTGCGGCCGAACCGGGTGGTGATCGGCGCCGACAGTCCCCAGGCGGTGGCGATCCTGAAAGATCTGTACCGGCCCCTCTACCTCGTCGAGACCCCGTTCGTCATCACCTCCCTGGAGACCGCCGAGCTGATCAAGTACGCGGCGAACGCCTTTCTGGCCCTGAAGATCAGCTTCGTGAACGAGATGGCCAATTTGTGCGAGGCGCTCGGGACCGACGTCCACGTCGTGGCCAAGGCGTTGGGCCTCGATCAGCGGATCGGATCGAAGTTCCTGCACCCCGGCCCCGGTTTCGGGGGGTCCTGCTTTCCCAAGGACACCCGGGCGCTGGCTCACGTCGCGCGCGCTCACGGCTGCCCCGCGTTGCTGGTCGAGTCCACCATCGAGGTCAACGAGCGGCAGAAGCGGCGCATGGTGGAGAAGATCGTCGCCGCCCTGGGGGCCGCCGACGGCCGGCCCTCGCTGGAGGGCACGACGATCGGCGTGCTGGGGCTGGCCTTCAAGCCCAACACGGACGATGTCCGTGAAGCGCCTCCGCTGTGGATCGTCGGCGAGCTCCTGAGGCGCGGCGCCCACGTACAGGCGCATGATCCGGCCGCGATGGACCGCGCCCGCGCCGTCCTGCCCGAGCTCGACTACCGCCGCGACGCTTACCATGCCGCCGAGGGTGCCGACGCCCTGGTGCTGCTCACCGAATGGAACGAGTTCCGCAACCTGGATCTGGTCCGGCTCAAGCAGCTCATGCGGCGGCCGCTCCTCCTCGACCTCCGCAACGTCTACGAGCCGGACCAGGTCCGGGCCGCCGGGCTGCGGTACGAAGGCGTCGGGCGGGGGCGTCGGTGTCCGGAATCCGCCGTCACGACCCTCGCCGCGCCGGCTCCGACGACGCTCGGCACGCCGGACCGGCCGTGATGGCCGCGCGCGTCCTTCACGTCGCGCTCATCGACGACTCGTTGAAGTATCTGCTGGGCAACCAGCTGGTTCACCTGCAGCGCGGCGGGTACGAGATCCACGCCGCGTCGAGTCCCGGCCGGTGGCGGGGGGAACTCGAG
The DNA here is from genome assembly GCA_035574035.1 of Binatia bacterium. GTDB lineage: Bacteria > Methylomirabilota > Methylomirabilia > Rokubacteriales > CSP1-6 > DATLZL01. The sequence goes on from DATLZL010000570.1 coordinate 4,191, forward strand.
GCATGCGGGATCCGCTTCCACCCGGCGCCGCTCTTCCGGAGCCTGACACCGGTCGCCGACCTCCGGGCGATCGCCGCCCTGGTGAGGATCTGCCGCCGGGAACGGATCGACATCGTGCACACCCACGTCGCCAAGGCCGGGCTGCTCGGCCAGATCGCGGCCCGGCTGGCCGGCGTCCCCCACGCCGTGAACACGGTCCACGGCTTCCTGTTCACCGATTTCAGCCATTGGTCGCGGCGTCGGTTCTTCCTCGCGGCGGAGTGCCTCATCGCGTCGCTGGCCGACCTCGAGCTCTTCCAGAGCCGTGAGAAGCTCGAGTTCGCGGTCGAGGCCGGCATCTGCCGGCGGGCCGCCGCCCGCTACATCGGCAACGGCATCGACGCCGGCCGCTTCGACCCCGGCCGGCTGGGTCCCGGTACCCGTGAACGGACCCGGGCCGCCCTCGGTATTCCGGCCGATGCCCTCGTCGTCGGCATGGTCGCCTTCTACGCCCGCGAAAAGGGCTACCTGGAGTTCTTCGAGGCTGCCCGCCGGCTGGCGGACGAGTTCCCGTCGATGTGGTTCGTCACCAGCGGGATCGCCCTCGGCCAGGGGATCCGCCGGGCCATTCCGGACGACATCGCCGAACGCCTCGGACTCGCCGGTCGGGTCGTCCGGCTCCGGGACCGCTCGGACATGCCGGAGCTCTACTCGGCCATGGACGTGGTGACCCTGCCCTCGTACCGCGAAGGTCTTCCCCGCTGCCTCATGGAGGCGGCCATGATGGCCAAGCCCATCGTGGCCTCCGCCATCAGCGGCGTACGGGAGGTCGTGACCGACGGGGTGAACGGTTTCCTCGTGCCCGTCCGGGACCCGGATGCTCTGGCCGGCGCCATCGGCCGCCTGGCCCGGGATCCCGAGCTGCGGCGCCGGATGGGCGACGCCGGCCGAAAGCACGCGCGGGCCCACTTCGACGAGCGCGACGTGTTCAGCCGTGTCGAGGCCGCGTACCGCGAGCTCCGAAGTGTGCCGGCGCCGGCCGGGCTCGACCAAGACCGCACGCCATCGCGCGCCGCGGGGCGCGACGCCCGCCGGGAAGCCGTGTGAAGCGCCTCCGGCTGGCCGTCGTCGGCGGGGGCGGCCACGCCCGCGTCGTGATCGACAGCGCCGAGCGGGCCGGGCGCTACCGGATCACCGCGGTCTTCGACGACGACCCGTTCGCCCGGGGGCGCTCGGTGCAGGGACACCCGATCGTGGGCGGCATCGAGCAGCTCCTGCGGCGCTGGCGCGACTGGTGTGCCGCCGCCGTGGTCGCCGTCGGCGACAACCAGACCCGGTGCACCGTGTCGCAGCGGCTCGTGGAACACGGCATCCCCCTGGCCACCGTGGTTCATCCGGCCAGTGTGGTCGCCGCCGACGCCGGGCTGGGTCCCGGGAGCGTCGTCATGGCCCTCGCTGTGCTCAATCCGGGCGCCGTCGTCGGCACCGGCGCCGTCATCAACACCGCGGCCAGCGTGGACCACGAGTGCATCGTCGGCGATTGGACTTTCATCGCGCCGGGGGCGCGACTCGCAGGCGGTGTCCGCGTCGCCGACCTAGCGTTCGTCGGGACCGGCGCCTCGGTCATCCCGGGCCGGCGCATCGGGCGCGGCGCCCGGGTCGGCGCCGGCGCCGTGGTCGTGCGGGACGTCCCCGACGGCGTCACCGTGGTCGGCGTGCCGGCGCGCCCGCTGCGCCCCGGTCGTGTTCCGGCCCCCCTGGGGCCCTTCGACGCCGGCATCGCCTCGCCGGCTCCGATCGACCACCGCCTCACCCGTGGAGGTATCGAGACATGACTGTCCTGGAAACCGGTCCGCCGCGCATCCAGGTCCCCCTGTCCCGGCCGTGGTTCGACCGACAGGAGGTCGAGGCCGCCGCCGACGTGGTGAGCTCGGAGTGGCTCATCTCCGGTCCCCGGGTCGCGGAGTTCGAGCGGCGGTTCGCCGCCTGCCTCGGCGCCTCCGAGGCGGTGGCGGTCAACAGCGGCTCCAGCGCGCTCCTGGTGGCGCTGGCCGCCCTCGGTGTGGGCCCCGGAGACGAGGTGGTGGTACCGGACATGACCTTCGTCGCCACCGCCTCCGCCGCGCTCTTCCTCGGCGCCTGCCCGGTCTTCGCGGACATCACCCTGCGCCACTACGGCCTCGATGCCGAGGACGCCGAGCGGCTGATCAGCCCCCGCACGAAAGTCCTCATCCCGGTCCACTATGCCGGGCATACCGTCGACATGGACGAGATCATGGCGTTGGCCCGGCGCCGCGGCGTCCGGGTCCTGGAAGACGCGGCCGAGGCGCACCTGGCCCGCTACCGCAGGGGGCCCTACGCGGGAACGCTGGGCGACGTCGGCATCTTCAGCTTCACGCCGTCCAAGCCGATGACGACCGGCGAGGGGGGCATGATCGTCACCGCCGACCCGGACCTGGCCGCACGCTGTCGCCGGTTCCGAAACTTCGGTGATACCGGCAAGTTCCAGTGGGACTCGCTCGGCTTCAACTTCCGCATGCCGGAAATCATGGGCGCCATCGGACTGGCGCAACTCGGCAAGCTGCACGAGGCCGTGGCGCGACGTCGGGCCATCGCCGCCCGCTACACCGAGGCGTTCGCCGACGAGGACGCGATCGTGACGCCCGTGAGCCGGACTCCGGAGGACGGCAACTTCCAGCTCTACACGATCCGCCTTCAGCTCGACCGGCTGACCACCGACCGCGACGGCGTCATGCGGGCCCTGGAGGCCCACGGGGTGGCCAGCCGCCTCTACTATCCGGCGCTCCACCGCCAGCCCGTCTTCGCCGGGGATGGCGGCCGAGCCGCCGCCACCCGGGCGCCCCGGACGCTCGAGTTCGAGCGAACCGCCTTGTCCCTTCCCATCTTCCCGACGCTCACGCCCGAGGAGCAGGCCCACGTCATCACGACGGTGAGGACCATCCTCCGCGAGCGGCGCCGTTAGGAGGACACCGATGATCGAGGACCGCCAAATCCTCATCACCGGCGGCGCCGGCTTTATCGGGACGGCGCTGGCCGAGCGCCTGGTCGCCCACAACCAGGTCGTACTCTTCGACTGCCGCTTCGACGGCATGCCCTTCGTCTTCAGCCCCCTGCCCCATCATCCGCACGTCCAGCCGGTACAGGGGGACGTGCGTGATTACGAGCGACTCGCTCCCCACGTGGAAAAGGCCCAGGTGATCATCCATCTAGCCGCGCTGGTGGGGGTGCGCAACGTCCTGCGCCACAGCCGCGAGACGATCGAGGTTATCACCCTGGGTACCTCCAACGTGCTCCGGGCCGCCGAGCACAACGGCGGTCTCGAGCGGCTGATGTACCTCTCGACCAGCGAGGTGTTCGGCGCCAGTTCCTTTCGCGCTCACGAGACCTCGCACCCGACCCTCGGGCCGGTCAGCGAGGCGCGGTGGACCTATTCCATCGCCAAGCTGGTCGGCGAGCACCTGGCTCAATCGTACAACGGCGACGCCGGACTGCCGACGGTCATCATCCGGCCCTTCAACATCTTCGGCCCCCGGCGACTGGGCGACCACGCCATGCTGCGCTTCATCGTCAACGCCCTGCGGGGCCGGGATCTGGAGGTCCACGGCGACGGGTCCCAGATCCGATCCTGGTGCTACATCGACGATTTCTGCGACGGGGTGCTCGCCGCTTTGGCCCGGGCGGAGGCCATCGGTCAGGATTTCAATCTGGGCAGCGCGCAGAACACCGTGACGATCTACGACCTGGCCCGGCGCGTCATCCGGATCAGCGGATCCTCTTCCCGCATCCGATTCGTCGAGGCGTCCTTCACCGACATCGACCTCCGCGTCCCGCTGCTCGACAAGGCGCGCCGCCTCCTCGGTTACAACCCCACGTTCGATCTGGATGACGCCATCGGGCTCACCCTGGCCTGGTACCGCGATCACCTCGATGTCGTGGCCTCCGGTCTCGACGGCTAGCCTCACCATCCCAGGGGCCGTCCTGGCGGCCGCCGGGATGGCGGCGGCTCTTACCCGCCTACACCTGGCGCTGGGGCCCCGGCTCGGCCACTTCGCCCCCGCGGACGCCCTGCACCCGCGGCCGGTGTGCCTGTCGGGAGGCGTGGGGATCTGGATCGCCCTGTCGCTCGTGGTCCTCGTGCTCGGCGAGCCGGGACGGGTGAATTCGCTCCTGCTCGGATGCAGCCTGGTCATGGCGGCGCTCGGGCTCTGGGACGACCTCACGCCGCTGCCCCCCGGCCGCAAGCTCGCCTTCCAGGTCGTGATCGCGACGGCCGGAGCGGCCCTCGGCCTTCGCTTCGAGATGCCGGAACTCGGCGGGCTGGCCCTCCCGCTGTCCGTCCTCTGGCTGGTCGGGATGGCGAACGCCTTCAACCTCATCGATAACATGGACGGGCTCGCCGCCGGCGTCGCGGCCATTGCGGCGGGCTTCCTTGCCCTCCACGCCCTTCGGGACGGCAAGAACGAGCTGGCGCTCGTCGCCGGGGCCTTCGCCGGCGCCTACGCCGGATTCCTGCTGCTGAACTTCCGGCCGGCGCGGATCTTCATGGGCGACTGCGGCTCGCTGGCCGCCGGCTTCTTCCTCGGTGGGCTGGGAATCGCCGGAACCTGGCGGGGGGCGTCGAACCTCCTGCTCGTCGTGGCCACCGCCGGACTCGTCCTCGCGGTGCCCATCTTCAACCTCGTCTTCGTCGTGGTCGGCCGGGCGCTGAGCGGGGTCCCCCTGTTTCACGGCCGGGCCGACCACATCAATTACCGCCTGGTGGCCCACGGCCTGTCCGAACGCCAGGCCGTGCTCGCCGTCTACGCGCTGGCCACCGCCTGCGGTGGCCTGGCCGTCTGGTACACGCGCGTCGACAGCTTCGCGCTGGTGGCGTTGCTCAGCGGGACCACCGTCGCCTTCCTGTACCTGGCCGTCTTCCTCTACGAGGCCAGCGTCCTACGCTTCTACCGCGACTTCCAGGTCGAGCATCGCGCCGGCGGCGCGATGCCGGGGCTTCGGCGGTGGAGCCGGCACGGCTGGCGACTCCTCCAGTTGGTGGCTGACCTCCTGCTGGTGTCGGCCGGCTACTACCTCGCCTATGCCATCCGGTTCGACGGCGCCATCCCCGCCGGCCAGCAGCACAACTTCCTGCTGAGCCTGCCGCTGGTCATCCTCCTGAAGCTCGGGGCCTTCACCGTCTTCCGGCTTTACGGTAATCACTGGCGCTATGTGGCCGTCGCCGATCTGGTCAGGATCGGCGTGGCGGTCGCCGCCAGCGCCGGGCTCCTGGCCGCCACCGCCGGCCTGCCCTGGCCGGCGCCGCTCTCACGCTCGGTCCTGGTGATCGACGCCATCCTGACCGCCCTGCTCGTGGGCGCGTCGCGGGCGGTGCTGCGGCTCCTCTGGGAAGTCGTCGTCGCGTCGCGGGCCGCCGAGGGCGGCGTGCGGACCGTCATCGTGGGGGCCAACGACCGAGGAGAACTGGCGTTGCGCCTGGCCCGGCAAGACGACGGCCTGGCCCTCAACGTCGTCGGCTTCGTCGACGACGACCCGGGGCGGACCGCGGTCAGGATCCACGGGCTGGACGTGCTGGGGCCCACCAGCGAACTTCCGGCGATCTGCTTGCGCCGCCGGGTCCGGCTGGCCATCGTCGCCTTGCCGTCGGCGCCGGCGGCACGGATCGAGGAGGTCGCCCGGCTGTGTCGGCGGGCCGGCGTGGCGTGCAAGGTCCTGTCGCTCCGGCTGGACGAGCCGCCGGTCGCCGTCTCCCACCCCGCGTGACGGGAGCCTCACCGGGCGGCGATCGGTCGGGGTCGGACGTTGTTGGTCTCGTTGGATTCCGCGATAGACCCCGCCGCGTCGGTCACGAACAGCAGGTAATAGGCCCCCGACGGCTGGGAGGTCGGAATCACGGTCTGCAGCTGGTATGTGCTGTGCTTGGCGCCCGGCGCCAAGGCCGGCGTGGCGACCTCGCGCAGGATGAGGTCATCGGGGGACAGGATGCCGTCCCGTGACAGGTACAGCCGGAACTGCGAGGCCGCGGCCGGCCCCTGCCCGAGGTTCTGCACCGTGAACGCGACCGCGAAGGCCACGCCCCGCCGCACGGTGTCGGGTCGTCCGGCCGAAATGACGGCGAGGTCCGGCCGCACCGTCAGGGCGCTCACCGTGACCGGCATGGCCAGCGCGTTGTTGGCCTCGCTGACCTCGGCGGCGACCTGACCGTCATCGGCCCGCAGGACCAGGTAACGCGAGCCGCTCGCGGTGCTGGACGGTACGCTGACCCGGACCGTCGTGCTGAAAGTCGCTCCGGCGGCGAGCGCCGGGACCGGGACCGACGCGAGGACGCTGTCGCCCGTCCCCGGCGTGCCGGTGCCCGCGAGATAGAGCCGGGCGGTGGATGCGGCGGCCCCGCCCGTGCCGACATTGGCGACCGAGAGTCCGACGTCGATCGTCTGACCCGCGCCGACCACCGACGGGGCCGACAGGGATCGCACGGTGAGGTCCGGGCTCGACGGTGCGCCTCCCGCCGGCGGCTCCGGAACCGGATCGGCACCCGGCCCGCACCCCGCCAGGTCGACGCTCGCGATGAGCTCCTCATCCACCGCGTCGCGGGGCTGGGCACCCGCCGCCCACTTGACGGCGTGCGCGCCGGTGCACGCGTCGCTCGCCCCGACGGCCGGCGCGGGCCACGGCACCGCCCGGTTGCCGCGGGCGTTGTAGAAGTCGGTCATACCGGTGTGGTTCAGGCTCACGTTCCCCGCCGTGTAAACGTCGACCGCCTTCTCGGTCGAGCTGCAACTGTCGTCGTGGCTGGGCGGCACGGCTCCGTCCCGTCGGCAGACGATGAGCCCCCGTTCCAGGACGGCCGGCTCCGGCGAGCCGGTCCAGAAGACGTTGTTCACCACGTTCACGGTGGCCGCCTCGTTGAGCGTGACCCCGCGGCTGGTCCAGTTCCACACCACGTTGTTCCGGAAATCGACCATGACGTCGGCCGGCACCCGGTTTTCATTACTCACGCGCGGCGAGCGGCCACTGACGTTGATGAAGAGGTTGTGGTGAAAGCTGTTGCGGGTGTTGTTGCGCTGGACCGTGGTGGCGAGGTTGTGTCCCTCGATACCGTTGGCCATGATGGACCACTGCACCGTGACGTCCTGGATCGCCGCCGACGAGTCACCGTACGAGTCCAGCGCGTCGTCCAGACACTCGGAGGTGGAGACGTGGTCGATGACAACCCGTCGCGCGCCGGCGCCGATGAGAAGGCACTGGCCGTGCGCGGGCTGGGCCACACGGCGAAAGCGCAGGTTGGTCAGGATGATATCGGTGGCCCCGGCGCTGCACCGCGTGCGGCCGATCGCCGTGGTCCAGCCGCTCACGGTGATGCCCGGTGCCGGCGCGGTCCGGCCGTCGATCGTGAGGTTGGACACGCCGCTGATGCACAGCACGTCGCGCAGGTGGATGGTGCCGCCGACGTCGAAGACGACGTACCGATTCCCCTGCGACACGGCGTCCCGCAAGGAGCCGGGTCCGGAGTCCTCCAGCGTCGTCACCCGGTAGATCGGCTGGCCGGCGCCGCCTCGGGTGATGGCGCCGAAGCCGGCGAACGGGGCGTGATGAGCGGCACCCGCCGTCGGCAGTGCGAGCAGGGCGATGAGCCCTCCGAGGACCGCCCTCCCGCCGGCCGCGCAACGACCGCCTGACCGGCGCCGCGTGCCGTGAGCCACATGGTCGATCACACCGAGTACGGCCCTCGCAATGCCGAAGCGCATGAGCGCCTCCCCGGACACGGCATCGACTCCAATGCCGCCCGGGCGTCAGCAAGGCGTGTTCCAAACCTTACGACCCCTTGTCCGGTCCGCTGTTCGGGCCCCTCGCGGCGCGCCCTACCCGCCCGCCGGCGTTGCGACGCTGACACCGGTGTCCACACTCGTGTCATCCGAAGGGCTGCGCCATGACCCCCTCGCGCGCGCATCAGCCGCCGCTGCTCGCGCTGCTGCGTGCGGGGCTCGGCAGCGAGGTGCTGCGTCCGATGGCGCCCCTCGCCGAGGACGCGGTCCGGTGGGCGATCGCGACCGGACTCGGTCCTCTGGTCATGCGCGCCACCGGCCACGATCCGGCGGCGTCGACGTCGCCCGCCTGGCCGCTGGTGCGCGCCGCCTGCCTCACGGCGCGCGCGCTGACCGCGCTCCAGATGGACGCCACGTCGGAGATCATCGAGGCGTGCCGGCGGCGGGCCCCGCCGCTGGTGCTCCTCAAGGGCATCTCGCTATGCGAGGCCTACTACCCGGAGCCGCATCTTCGGCCGATGCGCGACATCGACGTCCTGGTCGAGGAGCCTGCCGTCCCGGCCGTGGAAGCCGTGCTGGCGGACCTGGGCTATCGCCAGGAGTCCACCCGGCCCGCGGCGTTCTACGAAGGGCACCACCACAGCTCCCCGTTTGTCCACCCGGACACCGGCATCTGGGTCGACGTTCACCGCGCGGTGGTGACGTCGCGGTCCGAACTGGCCGCCACCCGCGCCTTCCGATCCGACAACCTGGCCGCCGAGCTGCGGGCGTCGACGTTCCGTGGCGGCGCTGTCCGACGGCTGAGCGACGAGCTCCAGATCGTCCACGTGGCCTGTCACTGGGCCCGCGGCCTGCGCGTGGTGGGCGGGATGACGGCCATGGCCGACGTGATCTGTCTCCTAGGCCGGCGGCGAATCCTCGACTGGGAGCGCATCCTCGGCTGGGTGGAGGCGTCGCCGGCCTCCCGCCACCTCGGCCTTCTCCTCTCGTACCTGCACCGGTGGGGACTCATCGCGCTGCCGGCCGCGATCGCCGCGCGGCTCGTCCGGTCGCCGGCGGCGCCGAGCCGCCTGACCGCTCGGCTGGGGTACCTGCTGGTCGATCGATACGTCGTGAACGGACGCGAGTTCGGCTCCGTCATCAGCGAGCGCACGTTCAGCCGGCTCTGGAACTGGATCGTGCTCGGCAAGCCCGGCCGGGCGAGAGGAGGATGACCATGGACGCGATCAGGATCGACCAGGGTCCCGAGGCGGCGACCCCCGTCTATCCCCGGCGCCGCCGGGGGATTCCGGGCCGGGCCATCGACGGCGAGATGGTCCTGCTGGATCGCCACCGGAACCTCGTTCATCAGCTCAACAGCACCGCGACGTTCATCTGGGATCGGTGCGACGGCGCCCGCACCGTCCTCGACATCGCCCGCGACGTGGCCCACGCCTTCGACGTGACGCCCGAACGGGCGGCGGCGGATGTGATGACGACGATCCTCCAGCTGGAGGCGGTGGGTCTCGTCGAGGCGTGGGCCGGCTCAGCACCCGACCGAGACAGCGACGGAGGAAAGCATGGCACCTGAGAACGGGTTCCCCACCGACACGACCAAGCGGGAGTTCCTGCGCAAAACGGCGTACATCGTGCCGGCCGTCCTGACGCTGGCGGCTACTCCGACGTTGGCGGCAGCCGGTTCCAGCTCCAAAGGGCGCTTCGTCGTCCGGAAGACAAAAAAGGTCAAGAACCCCAAGGGCAAGAACACCAAGAAGGCGAAGATCGTGAGGGTGGTGAAGGTCGTACAGGTCAAGCTTTCGCCGAACTCCCGGTGATCGCGGTGGCCGGGCGACGTGTGCTGACCGTGAGCGCCCTCGGTGTCGATGTCGCCATTCGTTGCCCCGGAGAGCGGGTCCCCGCCGCGCTGACGCGGCATTACGGACTCATGCGGACGGGCCGGCACCCGCCTCGTGTCATGTACACGATCGGACGGTCCGGGCGGGTATTCGTGCTCAGGCGCGACGGTCGCGGCCGGCGGGCGGCCGGGGATGTCGGCGAGCTGGTCCTCCTCCTGGACCGGGATCTGATCATCCGTCTGCAGCACCGCCGGCCCGACCTCTACTTCGTCCATGCCGCTGTCCTGGAGGCGGCCGGAGGGGCCGTCATGCTGGTCGCACCGTCAGGAGGCGGCAAGTCCACGATGGCCTGGGCGCTCCTGCACCACGGCTTCGCCTATCTGAGCGATGAGCTGGCGCCGGTGGACCTCACAGCCTTGACGGTGTATCCCTACCCGCGCGCACTGACGTTGAAGAGCGATCCCCCGCCGGCATATCCGCTGCCACGGGGGACGTTGTGCACCTCACGGGGCTTCCACGTCGCCCCCACCGCCATGCCGGCGCCGACGCGCCGCACGCCGGTTCCCCTACGAACGATCTTCTTCTTGGACCGGACGGTCGACGTCCCTCCGGCCATACAGCGGCTGACGGCCGCTGCGGCGACCGCCCGCCTGTATCCCAACGTCCTCAACGGCCTGGCCCATCCGGGCCAGGGTCTGGAGGGGGCGATCCGGCTCTCACGCCACGTCCCGTCCTTCGAGCTGCGCGCGGGAGGACTCACCGCCGCCCCCGCGCTGGTGAGCGCCGCGCTGCGGTCGCTGCCGCCGTGCTGAGGGTGAAAGCCTGGGACGGAGACCGGCGGCCGGTGGACCCCGCGGAGCCCTCCGCCTCTCCACCGGCGCTACGGGTGCTCGTCACGATCGACACCGAGGGCGACGGGCTCTGGTGGCGTCCGCGCCGTGTCGAGACCAGGAACGCGGCGTTCCTGCCCCGGTTTCAGGCGCTGTGCGAGCGGTACGGCCTTCGGCCGACATACCTCACCACGTACGAGATGGCCTTGTCGCCGCGCTTTCGAGAGCTCGGGGTGGACGTCCTCCGGCGGGGTACCGGAGAGATCGGCACGCATCTCCATGCCTGGGATTCGCCCCCCGCCTACCGGCTGACCGCCGATGACCTCGCCCACCACCCCTACCTGACGGAATATCCGCCGGCGGTGATGCGGGCCAAGATCGAGTACTTGAGCGATCTCCTGGAGGAGACGTTCCAGGTCCCGATGCGGAGCCATCGAGCGGGCCGGTGGAAACTCGACGAGAGGTATGCCCGGCTGCTCCTCGAGCGTGGTTACCGCGTCGACTGCTCCGTGACTCCCTACGTCTCGTGGGCATCCAAGCGGGGCGACCCGCAGGGCGGCGGTGGCGCCGACTATTCCGCCTTCCCGGATGACCCGTACTTCGTAAACCTCGACGACATCGGCCGCCCCGGCTCGTCGCCGCTGCTCGAGGTACCAATGACCATCCGCCGCCGCGGCTCCTCCCTTCTCCGAGCGATCGGCCGGCTGGGTCCGGCGGCCCGTCCCCTCCGGGTGCTGGCGGGGCGCCTCTTCCCCGCCCGCTGGCTCCGGCCTAACGGGCGCAACGTGACCCAGCTGCTCCGCCTGGCAGACGTCGCCGTCGCCGAGCGGCGCCGGTACGTGCAGTGCATGCTGCACTCCTCGGAGCTGATGCCGGGCGGGAGCCCCTCCTTTCCCAGCGAGGCCTCCATCGAGAGGCTCTACGAGCATCTCGAGCAGCTGTTCGGGCACGTGACGCGGTACGGCGTCGGGACGACGCTTGCCGACTTCCACTCCCTGCACGCACCGGCGCGGCCCGCGAGAGGACGATCATGACTTCCACCGCCGGCAAGGTTCTCGTGCTCGGTCGCGACACCCGGGCGTTCCTCTCGGTCGTGCGCTCCCTGGGCCGCCGCGGGCTCCAGGTCCACGTGGCCTGGTGCGAGCCCGGGTCGGCGGCGGCGTGTTCCCGGTACGTGCACGCGCTCCACCCGCTGCCCCCGCCCTCGCTGCAGGACCTCGCTTGGCGCGATGGTCTTCTCGAGACGCTGGACCGGGAGCGCTTCGACTTCGTCATCCCGTGCAACGACCCGAGCCTCATCCCCCTCCAGCTTCGCCGGCAGGACTTCGCCGCCTTCGCCTCGAGCGTTTACCTGCTCGACGATGCCGTGTTCCGCGTCGTCTTCGACAAGCTCGAGAGCTACGAGCTGGCCCGATCGCTCGGGATTCCGGTGGCCCGCCGGGCGCGCCTGCGGCGCCTGGACGATCTGCCGGCGGCCCTGGCCTCCTTCCCGCTGCCGGTCGTCATCAAGCCGCGCGCGTCGTTCACGCCCGACCGGCTCGAGCGGAAGCACGACGTCCGCTGGGCGCGCTCGCCCCTCGAGGCCGAGCGCCACGTCCGCGACCTCCTGCCGTGCGGCGACGTCGCGGTCGAGGCGGCCGTTCCCGGACGGGGGGTCGGCGTGGAGGTCCTCGCTCGAGACGGCGAGATCCTCGTGGCCTTCCAGCACGTCCGCCTGCACGAGCCTCCGGCCGGGGGCGGCAGCTCGTATCGCTGCAGCACGGCCCTCGACCCCGACCTCCTGGCCGCGACCGCGGCCTTCCTGGGAGCCCTGCGCTACACCGGCGTGGCCATGGTGGAGTTCAAGGCCGACCCGGAGACCGGAACCTGGGTGTTCATCGAAGTCAACGCTCGGTTCTGGGGCTCGCTCCCGCTCGCGCTGGCGGCCGGCGTCGATTTCCCGTTCTACCTGTACCGGATGTGGGTCCATGGGGAGCGGAGGTTCCCCACCGGCTACCGCGCGGGCGTACGGTGCCGGAACCTCATGAAGGACCTGGCCTGGGTGAGGAAGACCTGGCTCGCCGGCGG
>DATLZL010000571.1:0-3682 GCA_035574035.1 Binatia bacterium
GTAGCCGTGGTAGTGCGCGATCACCGCCGGCATGAGCTCCCGCTGCCGGGCCGCGTCTCCCAACAGCTGCACGTCGTACACCGCGGCCTGCAGCCAGTGGTAGGCCCAGATCTGCGTGTTGAACGTGCGGAAGCGGTCGCGGAAGGCCTTCGATTCCGGAAAGCTCCAGAGCCGGCCGTGGTGGTCGAGGCGGTGCGCCGTGATCGCCTCCGGCTTGGCGAGGTAGTCGGCCAGGAGCTGCCGGTAGGCGCCGGCCTTGTCGGCGACATGGCTGGCGAACAGGTCGTAGAGACTCCGGTGGAACGTGTGCGCCCAGTTGAACACCCGCTGGACTTCCCACGCCATGCGGACGAATGTCGGCGCCACCTGCTCTTCGTCCGGCGGGACGGCCGGCGAGCTGAAGATGAACTCGAGCACCTCCAGCCGCGCGCGCTCGACCCGCTCGGGGTCCTGCGTCCTGAGCAGGGTCTCGGCCAGGTGCGCGTGGCCGAAGTCGATGCCGTTGAACTCGCGGTAGAGCTGCGGCAGCTCCCGCGGCAGCGCCCAGTTCCAGGGGCCGCGGGGCGGCCAGCGGTGGTCGCGGGTCACCCACTGGGCCCGGGCCGGCCCCGGGGCGAATGCGGCCGCCGCGGCCAGCGCGGTGGCGAGCCAGGTCCTGCGTTCCATGATCCGCCCCTCCTCCTTTGGAGTCGCGCCTCAGCGCTCGAGCACGACCCTGACCACGTCGGCGACTTCCCGGTCACCCTCGTGGCTGGTGGCCGCGCTCACGACCCAGCCCGGCTTGACGTCGGCCAGCCGGACCTCCTGCTCGACGAACCCGGGCTGGCCGGGCTCGGTCGGGCGCACGAACTTCACGACCCGACCCCCCGCCTTCAGGTGAAGGGTCACCTCCCGGGTCTTGCCCCGGCTGTTCACCGCCAGCGTGAGCGTCCGGGCGGCCGGGTCGACCGCCTTCACGGTGCCGGCGATCGGCGCCTCGTCGGCCGCGGCGACCGAGGTGGCGAGCAGCGTCGTGACGAGTATCGTGAAGAAGCCCTTCAACGTCGTCCTCCTCCTGCACCCGTCGCATGGCTGCCGGCCGTGCGACGGCTGTCGGACAGCGAGAGCACGAAGTACACGAGGTCCCAGGCCTGGTCGGGCTCCAGCGCGTCGGCGTACGAGGGCATCGGCGTGCCGGCCAGGCCGGTCATCAGCGTGCGGTAGACGTCCTCCGGCCGGTGGCCGTTCTTGAACCGCTCCAGCCGCCTGAGGTCGGTGGCCGCGATCGGCAGGCCGCGGCTGTCCTTGAGCGTCGGCGCCGACGGTCCGTCGCCGCGGCCGCCGGCGCCGTGGCAGGCCAGACACTCGGCATCGGCGTAGAGCTGGCGGCCGCGCGCCAGGCGCTCGGCGGTGACCGCTGGCGGGGGCGGCACGGCGACGGCCCTCACCTCGGCCCGATCCCAGAAGCCGCGGTTGAGGCTCTTGACGTACTCGATGACCTCCAGTCGCTGCTCCTCGGGCATGTGGCGGAAGGCCGGCATGAGCCGGTGGCTCCGGAGCCCGATGGTCATCGCGCCGCCCGGGCCGCGGATGCCCTCCGTCACCGTGCGGAAGAGATCGGCCGTCGTCGGCAGCTGGCCCGACGGCGTGGAGCGGAACTTGAACTCGGCGCGGGTGAAGTCGCGCGGCTGCGGCGCGCGCCGCGGGGCCAGCATCGGCCCGACCGAGCCGTCGCCCCGGCCGTCGGCGCCGTGGCAGGCCAGGCACGCCATGGCGTAGATGTCGCGACCGACGGCGACGCTCTCCGGGTGCTCCCAGGGGACGTGAGGCCCGTCGTGCCCCGAGAACGTGTGCTGGTAGGCCATGACGGCCCAGCGTTCCTGCACCGAAAGCTCGCCCTTCCAGGGCGGCATGGCGGAGCCCCGCCCCTTGAACGGCTCCACCTGACCGCCCTCGCTCACGCGCCAGAACCAGTAGTTGTCGCGCATCTCGGCCACGCCGGCCCGGTCGCGGAAGTCCGGCGGCTTGAGCGGGAGCGCCTGCCCGGCCGGCCCCCTGCCGTCGCCGCTGTCGCCGTGACAGACGGCGCACTTCGCGGTGTAGATCTCCCGGCCGCGGGCGATCATGGCCGGGTCGGTCCACACGCTCGGCGGGACGTGGGCGTCGGCGTACTCGAGCGGCGCCGGGACATGGGCGTGGCCGCCCGTCTCCGCGTCGCGCTCCCCGTTGGCCCGGCTCGAGGGCGGGCTCGGCCCCCAGAGGACGAGCATGGCGAGCGCGGACGTGGCGGCGACGAGCGCGACGCGGACGTGAGGGCTCATCGCGACCTCCTCAGAAATCCCAGTCGACCCCGACGAAGAGCTGGTTCCGCCAGCTGCGGAGCGGGTTGTCCTCCACGAAGCCGCGGAGGTTGACGCTGTCCCGGACGAAGAAAGCGATGTTCTGCCAGGGGTAGAACTTCGCCTGCAAGGAGAACACGCTGCCGTCGCGCTTCTCGTCGCGGAGCCCGCCCGCCCAGAGCTGGTCGAACCGGCCGGAGAGCATCAGCTTCTCGTGGACGAGGTAGTCGACCTCCAGCGTCAGCCCGGCCGCGTCCCGGTCGAACCGGCGCCGCAGCGGGCCGGGCAGGCCGTACAGGCGGTCGAAGATGATCGCGCCGTAGAGGTCCCACTGCCGCCACCGGAGGTTGGCGGCCAGGCCGTACCGGAGCCGGTCGAGGCGCCGGTCGCCCGGGTGGTGGTGATCGTCGGGGTCCGGCGCCCGGACCACGCCGAAGCCCCAGTTCAGGAGGGCCGACACGTTGAAGGCCAGCTCGCGGCGGTCCAGGAGGTCGAAGCGCAGCATGCCGTAGGCGTTGACCCCCTCGTTCTCGCGGAGGAAGCCGGCCTGGGCCAGGACGACATCGTTGACCATGGCGTGGAAGTCGGCGCCCGGCGCGCCGGTCGTGTTGTACATGACCTGGTCGGTGACCAGCTGCGGTTCTCCCTCGCTCCGGTTCCTGAAGAGACCGAAAAACTTCGAGGCGAACGCGTACGGCACGACGGGTAATCGGTGCACCTCACCGACGTCGTCCCCGTGCTCCTTCTCGATCTCGAGCTCGGTGTCCTCCAACATCTGCCGGTTGGTGGGGTAGGAGAAGTTGGTGTTCGGGTCGATCTTGCCGGCCATCAGCATCGGGCCGTGCAGCGTGAACCTCCCGTGCTCGCCCACCATGGTCTGGCCGCCCATCTCCATGGTCGGGGCGCCGGCCGCGCCCAGCAGCCAGCCCAGGTTCCACATGAAGAAGGCTTCCTTGCCGACGCCGAAGCGGTGCTCGCTCTCGAAGAAGCCCCGCCGCCGGGAGAACTCGACCGCCTTCGGCTCGTACTCCAGCTCGACGTAGACGCTGAAGTTCGGCGTGACCGGTCGCGTGATGAACAGGGCCACCTCGTGCGGGGGCTCGGCCTTGACCTCCGTCGCGCGCGGAGACTCGGAATACTCGAAGAGCCCGCCGACGACGCGCAGGGCCAGGGTGTCGATCACCGTCTTGGCCGGGCCCTCCTCCCTGAAGGTCGCGATCAGGCCGCCGGGCCGGGCCGCGCTCGGGATCTGGAATCCCATCATGTGGAACTGCTCCCCGAACCGGTTGAGCCGGGGCGGTCGCGTGTGGCAGACGTTGCACTGCAGGTCGTACTGCCGCGCGAACGCCGGGACGGCGTCCGCG
>DATLZL010000572.1:0-4629 GCA_035574035.1 Binatia bacterium
GCGGGCGGCGATCAGGCGGTGCTCCATCCGGCTCAGCAGGCGGACGACCGGCCACAGGAGCACGAAGTAGACGGCGGCGGCGGCCACCAGCGGGGAGGGGTTGTAGGTGACCGACTGCGCCGAGCGCGCCGCGTAGAGCAGCTCCGGCAGCGCCACGACGCTCGCCAGCGAGGTGAGCTTCACCACCTCCAGCGTGTTGCCGACCAGGTCGGGCAGGACGTTGCGGACGGCCTGGGGGACCACGACCCAGGCGAGGGTCTGCAGGCCGGTCAACCCGGTGGAGCGCGCCGCCTCGGTCTGACCGCGGCCGACGCTCTCGATCCCGGCCCGGAAGATCTCGCCGTAGTAGCTCGAAGTGTTGAGCAGGAAGGCCAGCACGACGGCGGCGAACGCCGGCAGGTCCAGGCCGAGGAACGGCAGGCCGAAGTAGATGAAGATGAGCAGCACCAGCGGGGGGAAGGCGCGGAAGAAGTCCACGTAGAGGACGAGCGGCCAGGCGACCCAGCGGCGCCGGACCGTGGACAGCAGCGCCACCCCGAGGCCCCCCAGCACGCCGGCCGGCACCACCACCGCGCAGAGCAGCACGGTCATGCCCAGGCCCTTGAGGAGGAACGGGGCCGCCGCCCGCATGATCTCCAGGTTGAAGAAGGTCCGGACGATCGTGTCCATCGCTCAGCGCTTCCAGGCGAAGCGCGTCTCGACCCAGCGCCCGAGGACCACGAAGGGGACGAAGAGCACCAGGTAGGCGGCGGCCCCGAGCGTCAGCGGCGAGGCGTTGCCTGAGAACGACTGGCCGGTCACCGCCTGGGTGAGGATCTCGGGCACGCCGACCACCGAGGCCAGGGCCGTGCCCTTGGTGATGGCGATGGTGCGGTTGGTGAGCGGCGGGATCGTGAGGCGCACGGCCTGGGGCAGGACGACGAAGAGCAGGGCCTGGGCGAAGGTGAGCCCGGTGGAGCGGGCGGCCTCCCACTGCCCGCGGTGCACGGCCAGGATGCCGGCCCAGAAGATCTCCTCGGCGAAGGCGGCCAGCACCAGCGAGAGGCCGGCCCAGGCGGCCACGAACCCCGTCAGCCGCAGGCCGACGTGGGGGAGCGCGAAGTAGAGGAGCACCAGGACCACGAGCGGCGGCAGCGCCCGGAGGAGGTCGACGAGGAACACGATGGCCCAGTTCAGCGGGCGCACCTGGGCCGAGCGGACCAGGGCCAGCGCCAGTCCGACGCCGAGCCCGGTGGCGATCACGGCCAGCGCCAGACGGATCGTGACGAGGGAGCCCTCGACGACCGCCGGCAGGTAGCGGGCCATCACCTCCAGGTTGAAGAAGCTGAAGGCCAGGCGCTCGAGGTCGGTCACCCTCGCCTACCGGTGGCCGGCGATCCGGGCCACGAACTCGCGGGTGCGGGGGTGGGCGGGCTCGGCGAAGATCCGCTCCGGCGGTCCCTCCTCCACGATCCGCCCGGCCTCGATGAACACGACGCGGTCGGCGGCGGCCCGGGCGAACTGGAGCTCGTGGCTCACCACGACCATCGTCATGCCCGCCTCCCGCATCGCCCGCATGACCGCCAGCACGCTGCCGACCAGCTCGGGGTCGAGCGCCGAGGTCGGCTCGTCGAACAGCATGATCTTCGGCTCCAGGGCCAGGGCCCGGGCGATGGCGACCCGCTGCTGCTGGCCGCCCGAGAGCTCGTTCGGGTAGGCGTGGGCCTTGTCCTCGAGCCCGACCCGGGCCAGCGCCGCCCGGCCCAGCGCCTCGGCCTCGGCGCGCGACTTCCGGAGGACCTTGCGGAGCGCGAGCGTGACGTTGCCCAGGGCCGTGAGGTGTGGGTAGAGGTTGAAGGACTGGAAGACCATGCCCATCTGGCGGCGGACGGCGTTGATGTCCACCCCGGGGGCGAGGAGGTCGACGCCGTCGAACCGGATCGTACCCCGCGAGGGCTCCTCCAGCCGGTTCAGGCACCGGAGCAGCGTGGACTTGCCCGAGCCCGACGGCCCGATGATGAACACGAGCTCCTGCGGGGCCACTTGCAGGTCGATCCCGCGCAGGACGTGCAGCGGGCCGAAGAACTTGTGAAGCTCGCGGACGTCGAGGATCGGCGGACGGTCCATGGCCAGGCGGCGCGCGGCCGGCCGGGCGCGGCCGGCCCGTCAGGCCCTCGCGGTCAGTGGCACTTCGGCGTGTGCGGCGTCGGGTCGTACCCCTCGAAGCCGGGGGTGCCGTAGCCGGGGAAGACGGTGACGGCGGCGGACCCGGCGGCCGGCGTCACCCCGAGCCACTTCTCGCTGAGCCGGGCGAAGAAGCCGTCGAGCTTCATGCACTCGATCGCCTCCTCGACCCGGTTGCGCATGGCGGCGTCGTCCTTGCGGAACGGGATGGCGAAGACGTTGCCGGTGCTCACGGTGTAGGAGAGCTTGAGGTCGGGGTTCTTCTTCACCGCCCAGGCCACCGCGGTGTTGCCGGCGAGGTTGGCGAAGGCGCGGCCGGCCAGCACGGCCTGGATGGCGTCGGTGGTCGTGTTGTACGACTCGACCTGGAAGCCGTACCTGGCCGCGTTCTCGCGGGCCCAGGTGTCGTAGATCGAGCCGCGGTTGACCGCGATCGTCTTGCCCCGCAACTGCTCGAGGCCGGCGACGTCCGACGCGTCCCGACGGACGACGAACTGGTAGTCGGTATTGAGGTACCCCTCGGTGAACAGCAGCGACTTCGCCCGCTCGGCGGTGACGGTCGTGGGGGCGGCCAGGAAGTCGAACCGTTTGGCCTGCAGGCCGGGGATCAGCCCCGCCCACTCCTGGGCCACGATGTTCATCGGCCGGCCGAGGCGGCGGCCGATCTCGTTGGCCATGTCCACGTTGAAGCCCTCCACGCCCCCGCCCATCTTCGGCATGGCGTGGGGGGCGAAGGTGGCGTCGAGGCCGACGCTGAGCGGGGCCTGGGCGGCCACACCGCCGGCGGCGACGAGGCCGAGCAGGGCGAGCGAGAGAATGCCGGCGCTCCAGCGTCCGATCGGGGTCCGGGTCATCGCGCTGTCTCCTTGTCCGTCTCGTGGGGTGCGCGGGCGCGCGCCCGCACTATACCGCCGGGCCGCGCGCGCCCGCACTATACCGCCGGGCCGGCGGAGATGAAAAGCCGCCCCCGCTGGCGCCCGGTGCGGGTCCCGGACTAGGATGGCGGCCGGGGAGGAACGGAGATGGCCGAGCGAAGCGTCGATCTCGTCGTGACCGGCGGCCGGGTCGTCACGCCGTCGGAGGTGCTGGAGACGGACATCGCCATCCGCGACGGCCGGATCGCGGCCCTGGGGCCGGCCGCGCTGCTGCCGCCGGCCGAGTGGCGGCTCGACGCGGCCGGTCAGTACGTGCTGCCGGGACTCATCGACTGTCACGTCCACCTGGGGCCGGTCTACGACGACTGGCGCACCGGGTCGCTGGCCGCCGCCCACGGCGGGCTCACCACCGTGCTCTCGTTCGTGGAGTACGACGCCGAGGCCCGGGAGACCCTGCCCCGCGCCCTCGAGCGGCTCCGGGAGGAGGCCGGCGCCCAGTCCGTCGTCGATTTCGGCTTCCACTTCATCCTGAACCACCAGCCCTACATCCTGGACGGCCTAGCCGACGTCTTCCGCCAGGGCGTCACCTCGTTCAAGCTCTTCATGACCTACAAGCGGCGGCCGTACCGGATGTGCCCGGACGACTTCATCGCCCGGGCCATGGAGCGGATCGCCGCGCTCGGCGGCCTCTGCCAGCTCCACTGCGAGAACGGCGACGTCCTCTCCTACCTCGAGGAGAAGGCCATCGCCGAGGGGCGCGTGCGGCCGACCGACTTCCCCGCCACCTGCCCCGGCTGGGCCGAGGAGGAAGCCATCAACCGGGCGATCAAGCTCGGCGCCATGACCGGTTGCCCGGTCTACGTGGTGCACCTCTCCACCGCGCTCGGCCTGGAGCGCATCAAGCAGGCCCAGGCGGCCGGCCAGGCGGTGTGGACCGAGACGTGCCCGCAGTACCTGCTGCTGACCGAGCGCGAGATGGAGACGTGGGGACCGTTCGCGAAGATCGGCCCGCCCTTGCGCCCGGCCGACGGGCCCGATCGCGAGGCGCTCTGGCGCGGGTCGGCCCAGGGCTACATCGCCACCGTCGCCAGCGACCACGCGCCGAGGCCCAAGGCGGCCAAGGAGCCCGGCTGGAAGAACATCTTCGTGGACGAGCACGGCCGGCCGATCCCGTTCGGCAGCCCGGGGCTCGAGACGCTGGTGCCGCTCATGTGGAGCGAAGGCGTCGTGCGCCGGGGCCTGTCGCCGTGCTGGCTGGCGCGCGTCATGGCCGAGAACCCGGCCCGCCTCTTCGGCCTCTACCCGCGCAAGGGCGCCATCCGCGTCGGCGCCGACGCCGACCTCACGATCATCGACCCCTCGGCCGAGTGGACCGTCACCGTCGCCGACCACAAGAGCATCGCCGGCTGGACGCTCTTCGAGGGGTGGAAGGTACGGGGCCGGGTCAGGACCACGCTGCTGCGCGGCGAGGTCCTGCTGGACGACGGCAAGGTCACGCGCCCGCCGGGCAGCGGGCGCTTCCTGGCGCGCGGCCGCCCGATGGCCCCGCTGGGTGTCGAGGCCGCCGCCGCGGGCCGGTGAGCCGGCTCGG
>DATLZL010000573.1:0-3746 GCA_035574035.1 Binatia bacterium
CCGGCGCCGGGGCGCCGGTCCGGGCCGGCACCGAGGGCTGCGGGCGCCGGGCGGCCATCAGCCCCCGGAACCGCCAGTAGAGCCCTTCGGGGGCGAACAGCATGATGAGCACCAGCGCCGCGCCGTAGACCACCCCCTGGATTCCCGGGAACCGGTCGCCCAGGGTGGCGTCCAGCGTCTCGCTGATGGGGACCATGAGGGCGGCGCCCAGGGGCGGCCCCCACACGCTGCCGGCGCCTCCCACCAGGCAGACCACCAGCGTCTGCACGATCACCAGGACCCCGAACACGGCCTCGGGCGTCACCACGAACAGGACCGCGCAGGCGTAGACGGCGCCGATCAAAGCCGCCGGCGCCGCGCTCAGCAGGTAGGCCAGCATCTTGCTCCGGTAGGTGTCGACCCCGGTGGCCTCCGCCGCCTGCTCGTTCTCCCGGAGCGCGCGCAGCGCATAGCCGAGCCGGGACGACTCGAGCCACCGCGAAAGTCCCAGCGTGCCGGCGAAGACGCCCAGGGCCAGCAGGCTATAGGCGCGCGGGTCGGCGAATTGCATGTGGCGCGCCGGGTGGTCCCGGACCATCGGGATCGCCACTTCCTGGTAACCCAGGAAGTCCATGACGATCCGGAGAATCAGCGGATAGGCGAGCGTCGCCAGCGCGAAGTAGATGCCGGCCAGGCGGAAGGTGGGGAGTCCGATGAGAGCGGCGGCCAGGACCGCGGCGGCGGCCCCGACCCACATGCCGACCCACGGCGTGAGCCCGGCGTGCACCGCCAGAAGCACGGTGGTGTAGGCGCCGATGCCGAAGAACGCCTGGTGCCCGAACGAGACCTGCCCCCCGTAGCCGCTGATGATGTTCCACGCCAGCCCCATCGTGGCCCAGACCAGGACCAGGGCGAGCACTCGGTGGTGGTAGCGCTCCTGCAGGCTCCAGGCCAGGCCCAGCCCGGCCAGCACGACCAGCGCGAGCGGCAGCAGTCGCCGCCCGGTCGAGGCCGCCCGGCCGGCCATCACACCGCCCGCAGGCGCTGCCCCAGCAGGCCCTGGGGCCGGAGGTAGAGGACGAGCAGGAAGGCGACGAACACGCCCACGTTCTGGAGCTGGAACGGCAGCACGAGCAGGGTCAGGGACTGGACGAGCCCGATGAGCAGCCCGCCGGCGAACGCCCCCGGGATGCTGCCCAGCCCGCCGAGCACGACGGCGACGAACATCAGGACGATGAAGTTCGCCGCCACCGTGGGCTCGATCGGGTGGTAGGTGGCCAGCAGGCCGCCGGCCGCCGCCACCAGCGCGATGCCGATGCCGAACGCCAGCCCGTGCATGGCGCGTACGCTGATGCCCTGGTACTCGGCCGCCTCCGGCTCGTCGGCCGCCGCGCGCAGGGCCTTGCCGAGGTCGGTCCGGGTCAGGAACGCGTACACGAGCAGGGCCAGGACCACCGCCAGCCCGAAGGCGTACGAGCGGGCCTCGTTCACCAGGACGGGGCCCACCGCCAGCGCCCGGGTGGCGTAGGCGGTGGGGATCGCGCGCGGCGTCGGGGACAGGATCATGGTGGTGGCGTTGGTGATGATCAGCGACAGACCGAGCGTGAGGATGAGCTGGGCGTCCATCTGGCGCTGGGGGTCGCCCCCGCCGGTCACCCGCGTCAGCAGCACCCGGTGGACGAGCAGGCCGAGCAGGAAAAAGGGCGGGATGACGACCAGCGCCCCGACCAGGGGGTCCACCCCGGCGCCGGTGGCCAGAAAGTAGGTCACGTACATACCGAGCATCATGAAGTCGCCCTGGGCGAAGTTGACGACCCGCATGACGCCGAAGATCAGCGCCAGGCCGATGCTCATAAGGGCGTAGACGCCGCCGACCAGCAGCCCGGTGACGACGTACTGGACGAGCTCGCTCAGCGGCACCGGTGTGCTCGGCGCCCGCGGCCGGCTACCGCCCGTGCGGCCAGAGCGGCTTCCGGGTGGCGAACTCGGCTGGCGCCACGGTGAAGGGCTCGCCCCCCTGCCACTGGACGATGATGGTGGTGGCCCCCGCCCGCCGCCCGCGCTCGTCGTAGCGGATGCGGCCCGGCACCAGGGCCGCCGCTGCCGGGCCCGCGGTCAGGTCGAGCCGGGTGACGGCCTCGCGGATGGCGCGGGGGTCGGAGGAGCGGGCGAGCTCGGCCGCCTCCTTGATCACCCACACGTGGACGTACCCCATCAGCGCGTCCTGGACCATGAACGGCTCGCCGGTCCGCTGCTTGAAGCGCTCGACCAGCGCCTCCTGCCCTTTGAGCGGATGCGCTCCCACCGAGGACATCACTCCCTCGATCAGCTCGCGGCCCACGGCCCGCACCGTCTCCGGCATCAGCAGCCACACGCCGTTGCCCATGATCGGCAGCCGCACCCCGAACTCCTTCATCTTCTGCAGGACCTGGATCGAGTCGGGCAGCGCGGTGGCGCTGAACAGCATGAGGTCGGGCCGCGTGGCGCGGAGCTTCTGTACCACCGGCGTGGCGTCGGCGAGCGGCGGAGTCCAGATCTCGTCCACCACCAGCTCGATGCCCTTGTCGCGCAGGAGCTTCTCGCGCAGGGGCTTGAAGAAGAAGACCGAGGCGGCGGTGTTGTCGCCCACGATCGCCGCCCGCTTGACCTCGCTCCCCTGGCCGCGGGCCAGGGCCAGGAACAGGTCCAGGGCCTGGGCGGCCTGCAGGCCGGCCACCGGCGACGTCTGGAACGTGTACCGGAACCCCCGCTCGGTGATCGAGTCGGCGTAGGACAGCGTGAACCACGGCACCTGGAGACGCTCGGCCACCTCGGTGACGCCCAGCGTGAACGAGCTGAGCCAGGCGCCGATGCCGGCGCTGATCCGGTCCCGGCCCAGCACGCGCTGTGCCGCGCTCACCGCCTTTTCCACGGTGTCGCCGGCGTCGGCCTCGCGCAGCACGATCCGGGCGCCGCCCAGGGCCCGGACGCCGCCCTGGGCGTTGACCTCCTCGATCGCCATCTCGGCGCCCATCTTCACCAGCTGCCCCTGCCGCGCCCAGCGACCCGACAGCGGCACCACCAGGGCAACCCTGAGCTCCTCGGCGGCCAGGGCGGCGGCCGGGCCGAGCGCCAGTCCGGCCAGGCCGAGGGCCAGGGCGATCGTCACTGCCTGCCGGAGGGTATGGCGGCCGTTGCGCAGCGCGGTCATGGTTGAGCCTCCTCGGAGAAGTGGACGTGTCACGCCGGGGGTCAGCAGGCCCGGCCCGCGAACGCCGTCACGGCTGCAGCCGGGGCAGCGCGGCCTCGGCGGCCCGCCGGACGTGGTCCAGCGCAGCCTGGAACGCGGCCTCCGGGTCGCGGCGCCTGATCGCCTCCAGCATGGCGCGGATCTCGCCCAGGCTCGCCGGCCAGCGGGCCGGGGACGAGAGGGACACGCGCCGCAGCTGGGTGATGCGCGCGTTGATGGCGCGCAGAATCGAGGCGATCACGCTGTTGCCGGACCCCGCGATCAGGGTGTCGTAGAACTCGGTCTTGAGCGCGAGGATCCGCTCGACGCTGCCGGCGGCGTAAGCCTCGGCCAGCCGGTCCACGGCGGCCTCAAGCGCCGCCAGCTGCTCGTCGCTGGCCCGGACGGCGAAGAGCCTGGCCGCCAGCGCCTCGAGCACGCCCCGCACCTCGTAGATGCTCGCCGCGTCCCGGGCCGTCAGCCGCGAGACGACGAGCCCCCGGTTCGGGACGTTGACCACCAGGCCCTCGGCTTCGAGCTGCCGCAGCGCCTCGCGCAC
>DATLZL010000574.1:0-4798 GCA_035574035.1 Binatia bacterium
GCCGGCCGCGCGCCCGTCGGCCGGCGCCACCGCCGCCGTGTGCCATAATGAGCAGCCACAATCGCGGAAGGAGTGCGCGCGATGCGCCCCGTGCTCGATCCCTCGCTGGTCGTCCTCGTGGTCCTGGCGGCCGTGCTGGCCGTGGTGGCGTACGTGAAGGACCCCGGGTTGCCCTGGCTCGGCGCCCGCAACGGCTTCGCGATGCTCGCCTTCATCCTGCCGCGGCTGGTGCCGGCGCTGCTGCTGGCCGGCCTCCTCCAGGTGCTGGTGCCGCAGGAATTCGTGCAGCGGCACTTCGGCCGCGAGGGCGGGCTGCGCGGCATCCTGATCGCCTCCCTGGCCGGCGTGCTGACTCCGGGCGGGCCGATGGTGAGCGTGCCGTTCATGGTGGCGCTGGCCAACTCGGGGGCGGCCATGGCCCCGCTGGTCGCCTACATGACCTCGTGGTCGCTCTTCGGCATGCAGCGGATCATCGCCTGGGAGGCGCCCCTCATGGGCTGGCGCTTCGTCGTCGTGCGCGTCATCCCCAGCCTGGCCTTCCCGGTCCTCGCCGGCTGGCTCGTCGCCACCTTCTACCGCGACTGACCGGCCCGGTGGCCTGGCGCGACCTCGCCCACTTCGTCGAGCACCTGGAGCGCCGCGGCCGCCTGCACCGCGTGCGGGTCCCGGTCTCGCGCGACCTCGAGATCACCGAGATCACCGACCGCGTCTCCAAGGGCCCGCCCGGGCGGAACGTCGCGCTGCTGTTCGAGCAGGTGCAGGGCGCCGCGATGCCGGTCCTCATCAACGCCTTCGGATCCGCCGAGCGCATGGCCTGGGCGCTCGGTGTGGAGCGGCTGGACGAGCTGGGCGAGCGGGTCGCCAAGCTGCTCGACCTCACGCTGCCGGGGACCTTCGCCGAGCGCCTGCGCAAGCTGGGCACGCTGGTGGACCTGGTCAAGGCCGCGCCCCGGAAGGTGAGCGCCGGCCCCTGCCAGGAGGTGGTCGAGACCGAGAACCCGTCGGTGGCGGAGCTGCCGGTGCTGCGCTGCTGGCCGGGCGATGCCGGCCGGTTCATCACGCTGCCGGCGGTCTTCACCCGCGACCCGGTCACCGGGCAGCGCAACGTGGGCATGTACCGGCTGCAGGTCTTCGACGACCGCACGCTCGGCATGCACTGGCAGACCCACAAGGGCTCGGCCGAGCACCACCGGCGGGCCGAGGAGGGCCCCGGCGGCCGGATGCCGGTGGCCATCGTCCTCGGCGGCGACCCGGCGCTGATCTACGCCGCCTCGGCGCCGCTGCCGCCCGGTGTGGACGAGGTCGTCTTCGCCGGCTGGCTGCGCGGGCAGGGCGTCGAGATGGTCCCCTGCCGGACGGTGGACCTCGAGGTGCCGGCCGACGCCGAGATCGTCCTGGAGGGCTACGTGGACCCGGCCGAGCGCCGCCTGGAAGGGCCCTTCGGCGACCACACCGGCTACTACTCGCTGGCCCGCGAGTACCCGGTCTTCCACCTCACGGCCGTCACCCGGCGCGCGCGGCCCATCTACCCGACGACGATCGTGGGCCGGCCGCCCCAGGAGGACTACTGGCTCGGCAAGGCCACCGAGCGGCTCTTCCTGCCGATCATCCGGATGATGCTGCCCGAGGTGGTGGACATCAACATGCCGGCCGAGGGCGTCTTCCACAACCTGGTGATCGTCTCCATCCGCAAGCGCTACCCCGGGCAGGCGCGCAAGGTCATGACCGCGCTCTGGGGCATGGGGCTCATGGCGCTGGCCAAGACGATCGTGGTGGTGAGCGAGCACGTGAACGTGCACGACCTCTCGGAAGTGGCCTGGCGGGCCACGGGTAACATCGACCCGCGGCGCGACCTGATGATCCTGGAAGGGCCCATGGACGACCTCGACCACGCCGCGCTCCGCCACCGCTACGGCGGCAAGCTTGGCGTGGACGCGACCGAGAAGGGCCCGATGGACGACATCGTGCAGCCCTGGCCGGAGGAGATCCGGATGTCGGACGAGGTGCGGGCGCTGGTCAGCCGGCGCTGGAAGGAGTACGGGCTCTGAGGGCCCTTGCCCGCGCCCGCCTCGTCCTCGACGCCATCAAGTTCGAGCACACGATCTTCGCCCTGCCCTTCGCCTACATCGCCATGGTGCTGGCCGCCGGCGGCTGGCCGGGCTGGTGGACGGTGGGCTGGGTCACAGCGGCCATGGTCGGCGCCCGCACCTGCGCCATGGCCGCCAACCGGGTGATCGACCGGGTCGTGGACGCCGAGAACCCGCGCACGGCCGGCCGGCACCTGCCGCGCGGCCTGCTCCGGACGCGGGAGCTGGTGGCGCTGGCCGTCGGCGGGGCCGCGCTGATGGTCGTCGCCGCGGCCATGCTCAACCCGCTGTGCCTGGCCCTGGCGCCGGCGGCGCTGGTCTTCCTGATCGGCTACTCGTACACGAAGTACTTCACCTGGGCCTCGCACTGGATCCTCGGTTTCACCGACGGGATCGCCGCCGCCGGGGGCTGGATCGCCGTGCGCGCCGCCTTCGAGCCGCCGGCCTTCGTGCTCTGGTTCGCGCTCACGGTGTGGATCGCCGGCTTCGACATCCTCTACGCGCTCCAGGACGTGGCCTTCGACCGGGCGCGCGGGCTCCACTCGGTGCCGGCGCGCTTCGGCGTCCGGCCGGCCCTGCTCGTCGCGCGCGCCAACCACGTCCTCACCGCCGGGGCGCTGGCCCTGCTCGGCGTGCTGGTCGGCCTCGGTCCGCTCTACTGGGTGGGCTGGGCGGCCATCGTGGCGCTGCTGGCCTGGGAGCACTCGCTGGTGCGGCCGGACGACCTCTCGCGGCTCGACGTCGCGTTCTTCAACGTCAACGGTTACATCGCCGTCATCGCCCTCGTCGCCGTCGTGGGAGGCCTGCCGCGCTGACCTCCGGCAAGGCGGCCCTCGTCCGGGCGATGTTCACCCGGATCGCCGGCCGCTACGACCTCATGAACACGGTGATGACCGCCGGGCGCCACCACGCCTGGCGCCGGCGGACGGCGGCGGTCGCCGCCGGGGCGCCGCCCGGTCCCGTGCTGGACCTCGCCACCGGAACGGCCGACCTTGCGCTGGCCCTGCGCGCGGCGATGCCCGAGCGCCTGGTGGTCGGCGCCGACTTCTCCGAGGGCATGCTGGCCCTCGCCGCGCGGAAGGTCGCCGCCGCGGGGGAGCGGCGGCTCGTGCTCGTGACGGCCGACGCGCTGGCCCTGCCGTTCGCCGACGGGACGTTCGCCGCCGTCGTCTCGGCCTTCCTGCTGCGCAACCTGGAGGACCTGGCGGCCGGCCTGCGCGAGATGCGGCGCGTGACAGCCCCCGGCGGCCGCGTCGTGGCGCTGGAGATCGTGCAGCCGGCCTCGGCCCTCTGGTCGGCGCTCTTCGGCCTCTACTTCGGGCGCCTGGTGCCGGCAATCGGGGCGGTCCTGGCGGGCGACCGGCCGGCCTACACCTACCTGCCGCAGTCGGTGGAGCGCTTCGTGCGGCCGCCGGAGCTGGCGCGGCTGATGGGCGCGGCCGGCTTGGAGAGCGTGCGGTGGCGGACGCTCGGCCTCGGCACGGTCGTCCTCATCCACGGCGAGGCCCCGGCGTGAGCCGCGCGGTGACGCCGCGCGGGCCCGGCCGCCACGCCGGGTACGCCCGTCGACGCACCGGCGCTCAGGACGGGAGCTCGCCCAGGAACTGGTCGAGGGCGCGGACGAAGGCCGCCGGATCGTCCAGCACCAGATGGTGGTACGTCCCGGGGATCTCGACCAGCCGGGCGCGGGGCATTTTCGCCACCATCTCGGCGGCCAGGTCGCGCGGGAGGATCGGGCTCCACTCGCCGCGGACGACGAG
This sequence comes from Binatia bacterium, assembly GCA_035574035.1. Lineage (GTDB taxonomy): Bacteria > Methylomirabilota > Methylomirabilia > Rokubacteriales > CSP1-6 > DATLZL01. The sequence continues at coordinate 3,848 of DATLZL010000574.1, forward strand.
CGCCGGGGCCGGGATGCGGTCGAGCAGACGCCAGCCGTCGGCCGGCCGGCGCACTCGCGCCGTGTCCGGGTCGAACCGGTAGGCCCAACCTCCATCGCGCGGAGCCACGCCCTGCTCGGCCAGGTGGGCGAGCAGCGCCGGGTCGGCGCGGGTCTCGGGCGGCAGCAGGCGGAACGCCGCCACCGCGTCCTCTCGCGAGGCGTGCCGCCGCGGGGGCCGCCGCGCGCGCTCCTGCATCCGGCGCAGCCGCTCCTCGGGGATGCTGGGGCGGGCGTCGATGACGACCAGCGCCCGCACGCGCTCGGGGTGCCAGGCGGCGAACGCCATCGCGACGTGGCCGCCCATCGAGTGGCCGGTGATCACGGCCCGCTCCCATCCCAGCCCGTCCAGCACGCCGAGCAGGTCGGCCGCGAAGTCCTCGGTGGCGTAGGCCGCCGGGCGCGGCCAGGCGCTCAGCCCGTGGCCTCGCTGGTCGAGGGCCACCACGTGGAAGCGGTCGGCGAAGGCGGGGGCGACGGCGTCGAACCAGTGCGCGTGGGCCGACCCGCCGTGCAGGAAGGCCAGCGCCGGGCGCCCGGGCTCGCCCCACTCGAGCAGATGCAGGCGAAGGCCGCGCACGACGAGCTCGCGCGGCCGCGCCGACGCGCAGCCCCAGAGCCTCACGGACCGCATTGTAGCGACTTGCACAACCTCTCCAAGATTTTGCTTGGTAGCCGCCGACTCGTTGATTAGGTTGGACAGAGAGGAATGAAAGAAGTACTCCCGACTGCCGCCGCGCGGCGCCGCCACGTCGTCGACGGCGGCTTCACGCTCGCCCTCCTGGTGCTCGCCGTCGTCCAGGGCTACGCGCTGCTCGCCGCCCCGCTGCCCCTCGGCGCCCGGCCACTCCCCTCGCCGGTGGCCCGGGTGGACAGCCCGGCCCCACCGCCCTCGCCCGCTCCAGCCGCCGAG
>DATLZL010000575.1:0-2067 GCA_035574035.1 Binatia bacterium
CCGACGATCGTCCACGTGCGCCCCTGGTGGTGGACCTGCACGGTGAGCCCGCGGAGGGCGGTCCGGCCCTCGGCCTCGAAGACCTGCGCGTGCTCGGCCCGCAGGTGCCAGCGGGCCCCGTCCGTCGTCTCCTCCCGCAGCTCGACGTCCTTGATGCTGAGGTCGGCGGATGACGGAGCCGGGCCGGTAAAGGCCGCCTCGCCGGGGACCGTGCGGCTGCGCGTCACGAGAAGACCCACCACGGCCACGACGAACAGCGCGACGACGACGAGGATGCGACTCGCTAGGCGGCGCATGACCGAATGCAAATCCGGTACCAGCCTATCACACGGTCGGCGAAGGTGGACAAGCAGAATTCTGCCGGCGGGCTAGAGGTCGACCTTCGCACGCAGGATGTCGTGCAGGTGCAGGACGCCGGTCGGGCGCCCGCCGGCGTCGACGATCACCAGGCTGGTGATGGCGAACGTCTCCATCACCTGGAGCGCCTTGGCCGCCAGCTCGTCGGCCTCGATCAGCTTCGGGTTGCGGGTGGCCACCTCGCCGGCGGTGAGGTCGGCGACGGGCTCCGAGCGCAGGTGCAGGCGCCGCAGGTCGCCGTCGGTGATGACGCCCAGCAGCCGGCCGTCGCCGTCCACCACCGTCGTCATCCCCAGGCGTTTGCGGGTCATCTCGACGATGACGTCCTTCATGCAAACGCCGTGGCCTACCACCGGCACCTCGGCGCCGGTGTGCATCAGGTCGCGGACGCGGACCAGGGCCCGCCAGCCCAGCGTGCCCCGTGGGTGCAGCGCCGCGTAGTCCTCGGGCCGCAGGCCGCGGCGCTCCAGCAGCACCATGGCCAGGGCGTCGCCGGCGGCCAGCGCGGCGGTGGTGCTGCAGGTGGGAGCCAGGTTCAGCGGGCAGGCCTCCTCGGCCACGCCCACGTCGAGGACGACCTCGCACAGCCGGGCCAGGGCCGAGCCCGGGTTGCCGGTCATCAGCACGATGGGCACTCCGAGCCGCTTGAGCTGGGGGACGATGGCCAGCACCTCGTCGGTCTGGCCCGAGTTGGACACCGCCACCACCACGTCGCCGCGGGCCACCATGCCGAGGTCGCCGTGCACGCCCTCGGCCGGGTGGAGGAAGTAGGCAGGGGTGCCGGTCGAGGCCAGGGTGGCGGCGATCTTCCGGCCGATGATCCCCGATTTGCCCATGCCGGTGACGATCACGCGCCCGCGGCAGTGGTAGAGCAGGTCCACCGCCCGGTCGAACTGCTCGTCGAGCTTCGGGATCAGCCCCAGGATGGCCTGGGCTTCCAGGCGCAGCACGCGCTCGGCCAGCCGCCGGCTCTCGCTCACGAGCCGAGCACCCCGGCGATGGCCCGCACCTGGCGCAGGAGCGCGGGCAGGTCGTCGATGCGCAGCATGTTGGGGCCGTCGCTCAGCGGGCGGCCGTCGGCCAGGGTCCGGTCGGGGTCCTCGTGCATCTCCATGAACAGGGCGTCGACGCCGACGGCCACCGCCGCCCGGGCCAGCGCCGGGACGTAGCGCCGCTCGCCGCCCGATCGGTCGCCGGCGGCGCCGGGCAGCTGCACCGAGTGGGTGGCGTCGAAGACGACCGGGTAGCCCAACTCCCGCATCTGCACCAGGCCCCGCATGTCCACCACCAGGTTGTGGTAGCCGAAGGTGGTGCCGCGCTCGGTCAGCAGCACGTTGGGGTTGCCGCTCTCCACGACCTTGGCCACGACCTGGCGCATGTCGTCGGGCGCCAGGAACTGGCCCTTCTTCACGTTGACCGGCCGGCCGGTGCGGGCGGCGGCGACCACCAGGTCGGTCTGCCGGCAGAGGAAGGCCGGGATCTGGAGCACGTCGAGGACCTCGGCCGCCGGGCCGACCTCCTCCACCTGGTGGACGTCGGACAGGACGGGCACGCCGACCGTCTCCTTCACCCGGCGCAGGATCCGCAGCCCCTCGCGCAGCCCGGGTCCGCGGTAGCCCCGCAGCGAGGACCGGTTGGCCTTGTCGTACGACGACTTGTAGATGAAGGGCACGCCGTGGTCGGCGGCGATGACCGCCAGCCGCTCGGCGG
>DATLZL010000576.1:0-2123 GCA_035574035.1 Binatia bacterium
CGTGCCCGTGCCCAGGCTCCAGCCGGCCGCCATCACGCGGAGGGCCAGGTCGGCGTCCTCGCGATACGCGCGACGGAACCGCTCGTCGAAGCCGCCGACCGCGGCCAGCACGCCGCGCCGGTAGGCCATGTCGGCCGTCGCCCAGCGCGCGCGCTCCAGCGCCTGCACGGTGCGTTCCCGGTCCGTCGGGCGGCGGCCCGGCGGGACCGGGACCCGGATCCGGCCCTGCACCCCGGCGACGTCGGCCGCGGCCCCGGTCAGGTCCCGGACCAGGCGCGCCGCCCAGTCGGGCTCGGGCCGCACATCGTCGTCGAGGAACACCACCCACGGCGCGGTCGCCCGTCGCCAGCCGACGTTGCGCGCGGCGGCCGGCCCGCGGCCCGGGCCCCGCAGGACGACCAGGCGGCTCGCCAGGGCGGCGGGCGGCTCCCGCTCGAGAAGCGGACCCTGTGCCCGGCGGCGGTCGTCGACGAGGATCACCTGCTCGGGACGCGGACCGCGAGCACCGCCGAGCGCGTCGAGCAGGTCACCGAGCGACGGCCGCCCGATCGTCGGCACGACGACGTCGAAGACGACGCTCACCGGCCGCCTCGCGACCACGGCCGGCGGACGAGGAAGGGGCCGATCGCCAGCGCGTCCACCGGCGCCGAGCCGAAGCACTCCAGGGCGTCGCGGGGATCGTCGACCATCGGCCGGCCGGCGGTGTTGAGGCTCGTGTTCACGAGGACCGGCAGCCCGGTGCGGCCCTCGAACGCCGACAAGAGCCGGGCCAGGAGCGGCTCCTCGGCGGCGGCCACCGTCTGGATGCGGGCGGTACCGTCCACATGGACGGCGGCGGCGATGCGGGCGCGCCAGGCCGGCCGCACGCGGTGGGTGAAGAGCATGTAGGGGCTCGGCAAGGGGCCCTCGAAGATCTCCGCCGCCCGCTCGAGCCGCACCATGGGGGCCACCGGACGAAACGCCTCGCGGCCCTTGATCTCGTTCAGGCGCTGCAGGGTGCCCCGGTGCGCGGGGTTGGCGAGCAGGCTGCGGTGCCCGAGCGCCCGCGGGCCCCACTCGCTCCGGCCCTGGAACCACGCCACCACGCCGTCGGCGGCCAGGACGTCGGCCACCGCGTCGGCGATGTCGGGCGGCCGCTCCGGTGCCACGCCCGCCCGCGCCAGCCAGGCCGCCACCTCGTCGTCCGACCAGCCGCGCCCCAGCGCGGCGGTGCTCATCGGGGCGACCGCGTCCCCGAGGCGGTGGGCCACGAACAGCGCCGCCCCGAGGGCGGTGCCGGCGTCACCGGCGGCCGGCTGCACCCAGACGTGCTCGAACGGGCCGTGCTCGGCGAGCCAGGAGTTCGCCACACAGTTGAGCGCCACGCCGCCGGCCATCGCGAGGGCCCGGTCGCCGGTCTCGGCGTGGAGCCAGCGAGCGAGGTCGAGCAGGACCTCCTGCAGGCGCACCTGGAGACTGGCGGCCAGGTCGGCGTGGACCTCCTCCCAGCCACCGCCCGGCCCCACCGGCGGCGCGAAGCGCGACCAGTCGGGCGGCCGGGCCAGGAAGCCGCCGTCGCCGGTGGCGTAGATCGCGGCCCGTAGCGCCTCGCGCCACCGCGGGCGGCCGTAGGCCGCCAGCGCCATCACCTTGTACTCGTCGGACGAGCGCTGGAACCCGAGGTGCTCGGTGAGGTCCTCCCAGACCAGGCCGAGCGAGTCGGGCAGCGCCTGCGCGGCCAGGATCTTGAGGTCCCCGTTCACGGAGCGGCCGGCTAGGTGCGAGGCCCGCTCGCCCCGACCGTCGAGCACCAGCACGCCGGAGGTCGGGAACGGCGACGCCAGGTACGCCGAGGCCGCGTGAGCCACGTGGTGGGGGACGAAGCGTACGCGGGCGGGATCCAGCCCGGGCAGCGCCGTCCTGAGGAAGAGCGGCGCCCGCGCCGCGTAGAGCGTGCGGAGGCCCTCCCAGCCGTCGGCGGTCGGGTCGGGGCCGAGGGGCGCCGCCAGGCGGGGCTCGTAGGAGTACGCCACCGCGTCGAGGTCGGCCGGCTCGAGGCCCGCGGCCTGGAGACACCAGCGGGCCGCCCGCTCCGGCAGCTCCCAGGTCGAGAAGGGCACCGGGCGCTTGCCGTGCTTGCGCCG
>DATLZL010000577.1:0-9268 GCA_035574035.1 Binatia bacterium
CGGCGCCGTCAGGTCGAGGCCACTACTTCAGCCAGATCTTGTCCTTCCAGTAGTGCTCGGCGACGAAGTCGTACTTCGGCCAGTACGACAGCCGGTACGGCACGATCAGACCGGCGTACTGACGCTGGGAGTCCACCACCTTCTTGTAGAAGGGGTCCTTGGCCGCATAGCCGCCGGCGATCTCGTCGTAGACCTTGAGGAACCGGCGGTTCAGCTCGTCGGGCGTCCGGATCACCTTGACGCCCTGGGCCATCAGCTCGTGGCACGCCTTGGCCGTCTTCTCCTGGAACTGCACGAAGTGCAGCCAGTAGGCGGCCTGGACCGAGGTCTTCACGACCTCCTTCAGGTCCGCCGGCAGGGCGTCCCACTTGGCCTTGTTGATGATGAACTCGCCCACCGTGACCTGCTCGTGCATGCCGGGGGCGTAGTGGAACTTGGCGACCTTGTCCAGGCCGAGGATCTTGTCGTCGTAGCAGGTGATCCACTCGGCGCCGTCGATGACGCCCCGCTCCAGGGCGGGCACGATCTCGCCGCCGGGGATCGTCACCGCGCTGATCCCGAGCTTGCCGTAGGTCTCGGCGCCGATGCCGAAGATGCGGTACTTCATGCCCCGGACGTCCTCGAACCGGCGGATCTCCTTCTTGAACCACCCCATGGCCTGCGGACCTTCGGGGTGGACCTGGAAGCTCACGACGTTCATCTTGAGCTGGTTCTGGTAGGCCTCGTTGAGGAGCTCGTGGCCGCCGCCGTACCAGTACCAGCCGAAGTAGTCGATGTGGTCCATGCCGAACAGGGGGCCGTGGGTGAGCGGGATGAAGGCCTGGAGCTTGCCGACGATGTAGCCGGGCGTGGTGTGCCCGGCGTCCAGCACGCCGCGGTTGACGGCGTCCTGGATCTCGAAGGGCGGCACGATGGCGCCGGCTGGGAGCAGCTCCATCTGCAGGCGGCCGCCCGAGGTGCGGTTGATCGTGTCCACCAGCAGCTTGGCGGCGTCCTGCACGATGGAGGTCGGCGGCCAGGCGCTCTGCACCTTCCACTTGATCGGCGCCTGGGCGGTGGCCAGGGCGGGCGTGCCCCACGATCCGGTGTGCGCGCCGACGAAGTACGCCGCCACGCCAACCAGGAGGGCCAGGATCACGGCCGTCTTCAGCGAAACGTGTCTATGCATGAAGACCTCCCTCGTCGAGTGGGTGCCGAGCCTGATCGGAAGTGGCGGAAGTCTAGACAGGGGACCACACGCTGTCAAGGTACCCCGGTGTTATCCTGCGCGGCGTGCGCGGACCCCTGATCGGCCTCGTCGCCGCCCTGCTGGCCGTCGGGGCCCTCGCCGGCGGCCTGGCCTGGCTCCTGGACGTTCCCCGCCCCCCGGCCGGGGCCGGGCGGGGAGAGCGCCTGTACTACGCGTATTGCGTCACCTGCCACGGCGTCGACGGCCGGGGATCCTGGCGGGCGGCCCTGTTCCTTCTACGGCCGGGCGACCTGACCGACGCCTCCCGGATGGCCTCCCACGCCGACCGGTACCTGTTCGACATCATCAAGCACGGCGGCGACCCTTTCGGCCGGCCGGGGATGCCGGCTTTCCGCTTTCTCAGCGATGTCGACATCGAGGCTCTCGTCCGCCACGTCCGCGGGCTCGCCGGTGGCTCCGTCCGGCACGACCGTTGCTGTAGCGACGGTCATGCTGACCACGCTGCTGATCGTGATCCTGATCTTGGCGCTGATCGGCGCGCTGCCGGCGTGGCCGTACAGTCGCGAGTGGGGGTACTACCCGAGCGGGGCGGTAGGTCTGATCGTGCTCATCCTGATCATCCTGCTGCTCACCGGTCGCCTCTAGCGTTCAGGGCACCTTCCGGACGCTGAGGAGGACCAGCCCGTCACCCCGGGGCCGTACGGCCAGCCGTACCCGGTCGCCTGGCCGGAGCGCCGCCGCGTCGAGCTGGCCGGGCTCCGCGTCCACGGCCATCATTTCCATCGCCGGCATGCCGAGGACGGTAGCCGGCCCATGACGGATCAGCAGCAGGTCCGGAGCCGGGCGCGCCACCACCTCGCCGTGGACCTCGAACGCCGGCGGCCTCACGACCGTGCCCCACAGGGCGGCGGCCAGGACCGCCAGCAGACCGGCGAAGAGCCCGGTCAGCAGGAGAACGGTCCGGGGTGAGCGGAACCCGGCGCGGCTAGCGACCCCCCAGTTCCCCCGGATGCAGGTCGGACAGCCGGGTCGCGGGGCGTCCCCGCTCAGGACGGATGTCATCGCCGGTGACCACCCAGGGGCCGCCGCAGCCTTCCTCCACAGTGCGAGCCGCGGCACGGTAACCGCTCCCCAGCGTGCCGGCGAAGATGGCCAGCCCGAGGACGCCACCGAGCGCGCAGAGCGCGACGTTGAAGGGCGCCTTCAGCGCGGTCACCACCCCTCCGGCGACGTCGTACACATCGGTCCGGTTCGAATGGGACCCTGACGTGCCGGACGCGGAGACCGGGGCCGGTTGGGCGACCGGGGCTGGCTGGGAGACCGGGACCGCCTGGGAGACGGGCGCCGGCTGGGAGACGGAAGCCGGCTCGGCAACCGGGGCCGGTTGGGCGACCGGGACCGGCGAGGTCGATTCCGCCGGGGCGGGCTGCTGAGCAGGCGCCACGGCGGGGTCCATCACGGGCTGGGCGGCGGGAATCGGCTCCTGGACAGGCGGCGGCGAGGTTGGCTCCGAGGCCCGCGGCGTCAGCGGCTCCTGGGCCGCCAGCGGCGGGGCCGAGACACCGACCAGCAGGGTCACCGCGACCGAGGCGGCGATCACTCGAGCGACCATGGGTTCCTCCTTTGCCCCTCACGACCGGGGTGCCTCCATTATCGCCGCCGGCTGGCGGCGGCCGAGCGATTTTCGCCCTCCGGCACGTGGGCCAACTGCCCGCCGCACTGTATAATTGCGGCCAACTCACCTCGGGAGGACCCCATGAAGCTCGTCCGCTTCTCGGTGAACGGCCAGCCCCCACGGCTCGGGGCCCTGCAGGGAGATCGCATCGCCGACCTGCAGGCCAGCCTGGCCGCCACCCTCGCCCGTCGTGGCGTGGTGCGGGCCCAGGCGATCGCGGCCGCGCTCGTCCCCGACTCCACCCGGGCCTTCCTGGAGGGCGGCAGCGCTAGCCAGGAGGCCGTCGCCTCGATCACGGAATGGGTCACAGTGCCCCGGACCGCCGCCCGGCTGCACGCCCCGATCGCCGACCCCGGCAAGTTCATCTGCATCGGGCTGAACTACCGCGACCACGCCGAGGAGGCGGGGCAGCCCATCCCCAAGGAGCCGCCCATCTTCCCCAAGTGGGCCAACGCGATTCTCGATCCCGGCGAGCCGATCCTTCGCCCGCGGGGATCGACGCAGCTGGACTGGGAAGTGGAGCTGGGCGTCGTCGTCGGGCGCCCGGCCCGGTTCGTGCCGCGCGAGCAGGCGCTCGACTACGTCTGGGGCTACACGATCATCAACGACGTCAGCGCGCGCGACTTCCAGTTCATCACCAGCCAGTGGGCGGCCGGCAAGATCGGCGACACCATGGCCCCGGTCGGCCCCTACCTGGCCGACCGGAGCGAGATCCCGGATCCTCACGTCTTGGACCTCCGGCTGTGGGTGAACGGCACGCTCATGCAGAACGGCAACACCCGGACGTTCATCTTCGACGTCCGCTACCTGATCAGTTACCTGTCGGGCCTCATGACCCTGCAGCCCGGCGACCTCATCGCCACCGGGACGCCGCCGGGAGTGGGCTTCGCCCGCAAGCCTCCGGTGTTCCTGCAGCCCGGCGACACCTGCCGGCTCGAGATCACGGGGCTCGGCACGCTGGAAAACCCGGTGAAGGACGCCTGACGGGGCCGCGGCCGGTCGACCCGGCCGCGGTACACTGCAGCCAGATGCTCGACCTCATCGCACCGCTCGTCGTGTCGAACTCCACCAAGATCGTGCTGGTTTCCCTGGACGGCCTGGCCGGCCTCCCCCATCCCTCCACCGGCCGGTCGGAGCTGGAGACCGCCCGGCTCCCCAACCTGGACGCCCTGGCCCGCGAGGCGGCGTGCGGCCTCGTCCGCCACGTCGCACCGGGCATCACGCCGGGTAGCGGACCCGGGCACCTGGGTCTGTTCGGGTACGACCCGCTGCAGTACCCGGTCGGGCGCGGCGTCCTGGAGGCCCTCGGCATCGAGTTCGACCTCCGGGCCGGCGATGTGGCGGCCCGGGGCAACTTCTGCACCGTGGACGGCGAGGGCCGGATCACCGATCGCCGAGCAGGCCGCCTGCCGACCGAGGTCTGCGCGCGCCTGACCGAGCGGCTGCGCGAGATCCACCTGCCCGGCGTGGAGCTGTTCGTCGAGCCGGTCAAGGAGCACCGCTTCGTGCTGGTGCTCCGGGGCGCGGGCCTCTCCGGTCGACTGAGCGAGACGGACCCGCAGGTACTCGGCAAGCCGCCGCTGTCGGTCCGGGCCCTGGACCCGACCGCCGACAAGACGGCGGAGGCGGTCAACACGTTCGTCTCCGAGGCGCGCCGGCGCCTGGCCGACGCCGCGCCCGCCAACATGGTGCTGCTGCGGGGCTTCGACCAGCTCCCCTCGCTGCCCCGCTTCCCGGAGGTCTTCGGCCTGCGGGCCGCCGCCATCGCGGCCTACCCCATGTACCGCGGCCTGGCCCGCCTGGTGGGCATGGAGGTGCTCAAGACTGGCCCTGCCTTCACCGACGAGGTGGCGACGCTCCGCCAGCACTGGGAGACCTACGATTTCTTCTTCCTCCACTACAAGGACACCGACAAGGCCGGCGAGGACGGCGACTTCGACGCCAAGGTGGCGGCACTCGAGCGGTTCGACGCCCACGTCCCCGACATCCGGGCGCTCGGGCCGGACGTGCTCGTCGTCACCGGCGACCACGCCACGCCGGCCGTGCTGGCCGGCCACGGCTGGCAGCCAGTGCCCGTCCTGCTCTGGAGCCGGTACTGCGGCAGCGATCCGGTCCTCGCCTTCACCGAGCGGGCGTGCGCCGGCGGCACCCTCGGCGTGCTGCCGGCCCAGGCCCTGATGCCGCTCGTGCTGGCCAACGCCCGGCGTCTGACCAAGTACGGGGCCTGAATGCGCCTGCTCCTCCGCCTGCTGGCCGGCATCTGGCTGGCGACGCTGCTCGTCCTGGGCGGGTTCGCCTACCTCGAGATCCGCGACGAGCAGGAGCGACTGACCCAGGACGTCCACCGCCGGGCCGCGCTGGCGGCCGACGCCGTGCGGGAGGCCAGCGAGCGGGTGGTGGGACGGGGGCCGGTGCCCAAGCCGGCCCTGGAGCGGATCCTCAAGCGCTTCGCCCGCCCGGACCGAGGCGTGGCCATCTACGACGACCTGGCCGGCCTGCTCGACGCCTCGCCGGAGATGCGACCCTTCGTCGCCTCGGTGACGCCGCTGGCCTCCGAGGCCATCCGCAACAACGCGCCCGTGCGCGAGCTGCAGCGGGTCGGTGGGCGCGCCATGCTGGTGCACGTCGTCCCGCTGGAGCGCGACGACCGGGTCGCCGGCGCCGTGGCCATCGCGCTCGACGCCGAGATCCTCGACACCTACGAGCTGGCCCTCTGGCGGCGCACCGCGGTCCGGCTGGGCGTCCTGATCCTGCTCCTGACCGGCATCACCTGGCTGCTGGTGCGCTGGACGGTCACCCGGCCGATGGCCCGCATGGCGGAGTGGACGAAGCAGCTCAAGAGCGGCCAGCCGGTGGCCCCGCCCCCCGACGCCGACGCCAGCCTGTTCGGCCCCCTGGCCGGCGAGGTGACGGGCCTGGCCCGCACGCTGGCCCGAGCCCGCGCCGCTGCCGAGCGCGAGGCGCGGCTTCGCCTGCGGGGCGAGAGCGTGTGGACGGAGGAGCGCCTCAAGCAGTTCGTGCAGATGCACTTCGGGGCGCGGCCGATCTTCGTGCTCTCCAACCGCGAGCCGGTCAGCCACGTCCGCGAGGGCGGCGCGATCCGGGCCCTGCAGCCGGCCAGCGGGCTGGTCACCGCGCTGGAGCCGATCATGCTGGCCTGCGGCGGCGTCTGGGTCGCCCACGGCAGCGGCGACGCCGACCGCCTGGTCGGCGAGCGCGTCGGGCTCCCCGAGGACGAGCCGACCTACACGCTGCGGCGGGTCTGGCTCACGCCCGAGGAGGAAGCCGGGTACTACTACGGCTTCGCCAACGAGGGGCTCTGGCCGCTCTGCCACATCGTCCACGAGCGCCCGCAGTTCCGGGCCGGCGACTGGGAGCAGTACCGAGCGGTCAACGCCAAGTTCGCCACCGCGCTGCTCGAGGAGATGGAGAAGACCGAATCCCCCATCGTCCTGGTCCAGGACTACCACTTCGCGCTGGTGCCCCGGCTGATCAAGGCCGAGCGGCCCGACGCCCGCGTGGTGCTCTTCTGGCACATCCCCTGGCCCAACTTCGAGGCCTTCGGCATCTGTCCCTGGCAGGAACCGATCCTGCTCGGCATGCTGGGCGCCGACATCATCGGCTTCCACACCCAGTTCCACTGCAACAACTTCCTCGAGACCGTGGAGCGCACCATCGAGGGCCGCGTGCAGTGGGACTCGTTCTCGGTCGTCCGCGGTCAGCACACCACCCAGGTGCTCCCGTTCCCGATCAGCGTCGCCACCGACGTGGACGACGACGAGCCGGCCACCCCGCGGAGCGTCCTGCTGAGCGAGCTCCCCGGCCCGGTGGAGGTGCTGGGCGTGGGTGTGGACCGCGTCGACTACACGAAGGGGCTGCCCGAGCGGTTCCGGGCCATCCGCCGCTTCTTCGAGCGCTGGCCCGAGTACCGGCGGCGCGTGTCCTTCGTGCAGATCGCCTCGCCCAGCCGCACGCGCATCCCGCGCTACCACCAGCTGCAGCAGGAAGTCGAGGAGATCGTCCGGCGGGTCAACGAGGAGATCGGCGAGCGGGGCTGGCAGCCCATCGTCTACCGGCAGCGCCACCACGACCACCGGGAGATCCGCGACTGGTACCGGGCGGCCGACTTCTGCCTCGTCACCTCCCTCCACGACGGCATGAACCTGGTGGCCAAGGAGTTCATCGCCGCCCGCCAGGACGACGGCGGGGTCCTGATCCTGAGCCGCTTCGCTGGCGCCTCCCGGGAGCTGCACGACGCCCTGCTGGTCAACCCCTACGACATCGAGGACGTCGCCGAGGCCATCCACCGGGCGGTCGAGATGCCGCCCGCCGAGCGCCAGGAGCGCATGAGCCGGATGCGGGCGCACGTCCGGGAGCAGAACATCTTCCGCTGGGCGGCGATGCTCCTGTCGGCGCTGGCCCGGATGCCCCGCTCCGTCCCCGCCCGGCACGGAACCGCCGGGGAGACCCTCGTGTAAGGCTTGCACGTGAAGATCTTGCTCACCGGCTGGCCCAGCCGCCCCAATCGCCCGCCAAATCACGTCCGTGGCGTCTGGCATCGCCCTTGAATCAGGGCTGGGCAACGCTCGTCCGGGTCAGGTTCCGGGCGAGGAAGGGGACCCACGCCATGGAAGACAACAGCGTGATCGACATCGACATGAAGGGTGCGCCCGCGTGCGGCCGCTGTTTCATGCTCGTCGCCCGGTATGCTCCGCAGGTGGTGGCCTCGACCGGCACCTATCACCGGGAGTGCTTCGAGGCCTGGTACTTCGGCCGGTACGGCAAGCGGCCCCGCCTGGTGGCCGGCACCAACGGCGACCGGCACCGTTTCCAGGTACGGGACCGGGAGGTCGAAAACCGAGCCGCCTGAACGCCACCCATGCGCCGAGAGCGTGACGCCCTCGGTGCCAAGTCCGTTCCGACCCGCGCGCTCTACGGGATCTTCACCCAGCGAGCGCGCGAGGTCTTTCACCTCACCGGACGCTCGCCCCACCCCGCGCTGATCCGGGGCTACGCCCGGATCAAGCAAGCCGCCGCTCGCGTGAACGGACGCCTGGGATTGCTGCCCAGGCGCTGGGCGGCGGCCATCGAGGCGGCGGCCTCCCGGGTGGCGGAGGGACGACTGCCCGACGTGTTCGTCCTAGACGCCCTGCACGCCGGGGCCGGGACCCCGGTGCACATGAACGTCAACGAGGTCATCGCCAACCTGGCCAACGAGCGCCTGGGCGGCCGCCGGGGCGTCTATGTCCCCATCCACCCCAACGACCACGTCAACCTGGGGCAGTCCTCGAACGACGTGACGCCCACCGCCATCCGCCTGATGGCCCTCGAGCTGGGCGCCGCGCTGAGCGCCGAGGTGGACCGGCTGGAGGCGTCGTTCCGCCGCCTGGCCCGCCGGGAGCGCAACGTGCTGAAGCCGGGCCGCACCCACCTGCAGGACGCCGTCCCCATCACGTACGGGCAGGTCTTCACCGGCTACGCCCAGGCGCTGCGCGAGGCGGCCCAGGGGCTGCGGGCCGCCGAGCGTGAGCTGACGAGCATCGGGCTTGGCGGCACCGCGGTCGGCACCGGCATCACCGCCCATCCCCGCTTCCGGCCGCTCGTCGCCCGCGAACTCGGCCGCCTGGTCGGCCGCCGGCTCCGCCCGGCGGCAAGCCCGGTGACAGCGACGTGGAGCCTCCGGCCGCTCCTGGCCTGCTCGGCGGCCCTGCGTGGGCTGGCGGTGGACCTGGCGAAGATCTGCCGGGACCTTCGACTGCTGGCCTCGGGCCCCCACACCGGCCTGGGCGAGCTTCGCCTGCCCGAGGTGGAGCCGGGGTCCTCCATCATGCCGGGCAAGGTCAACCCCTCCGTCCCGGAGGCGGTCGAGATGGCCTGCTACGCCGTCGGAGGCCACGACCACGCGGTCGCCCTGGCGGCGGGGGCCGGCGAGCTCGAGCTCAACGTCATGACCCCGCTCGTGGCCGACAGCCTGGGGCAAGCCTTCGACCTCCTGACCCGCGCCGTCCGCCTGCTCCGGGAGCGGTGCGTGGACGGCCTGCAGGTCGATCGAGCCCGGGTCGCGGCGCTGGTCCGCTCGAGCCTCATCGAGGCGACGGCCCTGTCGCCGTACCTCGGCTACCCGGCCGTCGCCGAGCTGGTCAAGGCGGCGCTCCGCACAGGACGGCCGCTGCGCGAGGTCGTCCTCGCCCGGGGGGCCCTGGACGCGGCCACGCTGGCCCGCGCCCTGCACCCGCGGTCCCTGACCCGTCCGGCGCGACAAAAGCCCTTGCTTCGGGGGCGCCGGAGGGATACTGCCACTCGGAGCGATGCGGTACCTGCTCGTAAGCGACGACGACTTCCTCTGGCGGCTGCTGGGGCCGGCGACGGCCAGCGGCGAGCGCGTGCTGCACGTGGTCGGCGCG
>DATLZL010000578.1:0-2920 GCA_035574035.1 Binatia bacterium
CACCCCGGCCCGCGCGCAGTGGCGGAGCACCTCGGGCAGGGGCAGCCGCCGGCCGTCGGCGGCGACGACGGCGCCGTCGGCCATGTCGAGCGCCTCGGCCTCGGCGTCGAGAAGCCGGGCGGCCACCGACAGGAGGGCCCGGCGCAGCTCCCGGGCCGCCTGCAGCACCGCGTTGCCCGACATGTAGAGCTGGCGGCTGGCGGTCGTCGTCCCGGCCAGCGGCGTGAGCGCGCTGTCCGAGACGTGGACCGAGATCCGGTCCAGGCCCAGGCCCAGCACCTCGGCGGCGATCTGGCAGAGCGAGGAGGCCTGGCCGCCGCCCACGTCCGGGCAGCCGCAGCGGATCACCAGGCTGCCGTCCATCTCGAAGCCGAGCCAGGCGCTCGACCAGTCGTGCAGCCACACGATCCGCCCGTAGGGCTGGAAGTTGCAGGCGAGCCCCCGACCGACGCGCACGTGGGGCGCCCGCGGCGGGGTGGGTGGTCCCAGCGCCGCCCACGCCCGCTCGCAGAGCTCGGGGAGCGCGACGTGGGTCTCGATCACCTGGCCGACCGGCAGCCGGTCGCCGCGGCGCAGGGCGTTGATCCGGCGGATCTCGACCGGGTCGAGGCCGAGGGCCCGCGCGACCTGGTCCACCTGGGACTCGTAGCCGAACACGGTCTGCATGGCCCCGAAGCCGCGCATGGCGCTGGTGGGCGGGTTGTTGGTGTAGGCCACGCGAGCCCGGACGCTGACGGCCGGCACCCGGTAGGGGCCGGCGGCGGTCACGGTGGAGTAGAGCAGGACCAGCGCCGACAGGTAGGCATAGGCCCCGGCGTCGGCCAGCAGGTCGATCTCGTGGGCGAGGATCTCGCCGGTCCGGGCGGCGGCGGTGCGGTAGCGCAGGCGGTAGGGATGACGCTTGGCCCGGGCCAGCAGCGACTCCTGGCGGGTCCAGACCATCTTCACCGGCCGGCCGGTCTTGAACGCCAGCAGGCCCAGGTAGGCCTCGACCGTGATGTCCTCCTTGCCGCCGAAGCCGCCGCCCAGGTAGGTGCCGATGACCCGCACGCGGTTCTGGGGCACCTGGAGCACCTCGGCCACCTCGCGGAAGTGCTCGATGACCTGGGTGGACACCCGGATGGTGATGACGCCGTCGGAGTCGATCCAGGCCACGCCCGACTCCGGCTCCAGGTACGCGGCGTCCACGAACTGGGTGGCGTACTCGCCCTCGACGACCAGGTCCGCCCGCCGGAAGGCCTCGGCCACGTCGCCCCGCTCGATGCGCCACTGGGCCAGCAGGTTGCCGGTCTCGTGGACGGCCGGCGCGCCCGGCGCCAGCGCCGCCTCGGGGCTGAACACGCCGGGCGTGGGCTCGTAGACGACCTCCACCGCCTCGGCCGCCTGGCGCGCCTGCTCCAGGGTCTCGGCGGCGACGAGCGCGACCGGCTCGCCCTGGTAGCGCACGCGGTCCTCGGCCAGCACGTGGAGCGTGGCCCGCAGCGGCCCCACCGCCGTCGTCTGGCCGGGCACGTCGGTGGCGATGGTGTTGCGGGGCACGTCCTTGGCGGTCAGGACGGCGGCCACTCCGGGCAGGCTCAGGGCGCGACCGGTGTCGAGCTTCGCGATGCGCGCCGAGGGGTAGGGCGAGCGCACCGCCACGGCGTGCAGCATCCCGGGCATCGCCCAGTCGGCGGCGTAGGCGGTGGCGGCCGAGACCTTGTCGCGCGCGTCGTGGCGCACCACCGGCCGCCCGACGACGCGGAGAGCCCGAGCGAGGACGGCCGGCCCGTGCCGGGTCATGCGAAGGCCCCGTACGAGGGCCCGGACGACGTACAATCGTCGCCATGGGGACGCCGCTTCAGCGGACACAGGGGGCCACCCTCGACGAAGTCACCGAAAACCTCCGGGAGGCGGTGGCGCTTCATCTCGAAGGGGAAGACCTCGCCAGCCTGGGCCTGGCGCCCGCGCCGACGATCGTCGTGACCATGGAGATCACTCCCGCACATGCCTAAGCTGCGCCGGCTCTCCGGCGCGGAAGTCATCGCCATCCGGGGACGGTTCGGGTTCGTCGTCCACTCGCAACGTGGAAGCCACGTGAAGTTGCGACGCGAACTGCCAGGCGGTATCGAGCCAACCCTCACCATTCCTGCCCATATCGAGCTCGACACCGGGACCGGTCGTGCGATCCTGCGGCAGGCGTCGCGTTTCACTCCCGAAGTCGAGCTGCGTCCGCACTTTTACCCAGAGTGACTGTCTTGAAGTGACTGTCCCCGGGCGTAGGACTCGACCGCGTCCAGGATCTTGGCGTAGCCGGTGCAGCGGCAGAGGTTGCCCTCGAGCGCCCGCCGGAGCGCCTCCCGCCCGGCGGCCGGCCGGCGCTCGAGGAAGGCCAGGGCCGTCAGCAGCATCCCCGGCGTGCAGAACCCGCACTGGACGGCGCCGTGGCGCAGGAAGGCTTCCTGCAGCGGATGCAGGGCGCCGTCGGCCTCCAGGCCGCGGACCGTGAGCACGGTCCGGCCGTGGACGGCCGGGGCCAGGAGCAGGCAACTCGAGACCGGGCGGCCGTCGAGCAGCACCGTGCAGGCCCCGCAGACGCCCTCGTCGCAGCCCTCCTTGACGTCGAAGACCCCCAGGCCGTCGCGCAGCAGCTCGAGCAGCGTCTGGTCGGCCCGCGCCTCGGCCTCCCGCAGGCGCCGGTTCAGCACGAACCTCACGCGCCTCGGCGCCGCCTGCTCCGTTCTCTCGAGCGGCGGCCTGGAGATCCCGGACGGGGCTGCCGCAAGCCCCTCCGACCGCTCGAGCGCCGGCTCCGGGCGGGCGATCGCGGGATGCGTCAGGGGGGCGGAGCCTCCCTCCGGCGAGATCGCGCGGGCCACCGCGCGGCCGAGCGCCCGGCGGGCCAGCACGCCGGCCAGCAGCCGCCGGTAGGCCGCCGAGA
>DATLZL010000579.1:0-13410 GCA_035574035.1 Binatia bacterium
GACGGCGGCCGCCGCCCCCGCGGCTGACCGGCCTCGGCGCCGCGCCGCCGCCCCGTTGACGCGGTCCCAGGCGGGTGGTATTTGTCTAGACAATTTTTCGCGGAGGCGCGCTGTGGAATACCGCCCGGGCGTTCCCCGTTACCTCCAGATCGCCGACGCGCTCCGCCGCGAGCTCCGTGGCGAGGGCGAGCGCATCCCGTCCGAGCACCAGCTCTGCGCGATCTACCAGGTGAGCCGGCCCACCATCCGTCAGGCGCTCGACGTGCTCGTGCAGGAAGGCCTGCTCTACCGCCACGCCGGCCGCGGCACGTTCTCCACCCCGGCGCCGGGCGGCGACCGCCGGCTGCGCGTCATCGGCTCCATCGGGGACATGATGGCGCTGGGCGAGGAGACGTGGTTCAAGCTCCTCTCGCGCGAGGTGATCCCGGTGCCGGCCAACATCGCCCAGGCCCTCCGGCTGCCGCCGCGCTCCAGCGCCTACCGCATCGTGGGCGTGCGCCACGCCGACAGCGGGCCCTTCCAGCACGTGACGGCGTGGCTGCCCGAGCCCATCGGTCGCACGCTCAACGACGAGGACCTGTCCAAGACCTCGCTGATCGGCGCCATCGAGCGCCACCTGGGCGTCCCGATCAAGGTGATGGAACAGGTGACGGAGGCGGTGCTGGCCCCGCGTCACGTGGCCGAGCTGCTCCAGGTCCGCCCGCGCACCCCGCTGCTGCTGTTCGAGCGGACGTACTTCGCCGCCAGCGGTGAGCCGGTGGAGCACGCGATCACGTACCAGTCGAGCCGCCGGTACCCCTACCGGGTCGTCCTGTCGCGCGCGGACCGGCGCGGCTAGAGACGCGGCCGATGGCCTCCCGCATCGGCTTCGACGTCGGGGGCACCTTCACCGACTTCGTGCTCCAGGGGCCGACCGGCGAGCTCGTGACCGGCAAGCGCCTCACCACCTACCCGGATCCGTCCGAGGCCTGCCTGGCCGGCCTGGACGAGCTGGTCGCCCGGGCCGGCGTGGGCTGGGCGGATGTCGCGCAGGTCGTCCACGGCACGACCCTCGGCTCCAACGTGGTCATCGAGCGGAAGGCGCGGGGCGTGGGCCTGCTCACCACGCGCGGCTTCCGCGACGTGCTGATCATCGGCCGCCAGAAGCGTTACCAGGTCTACGACCTGCAGATCGAGAAGCCGCCGCCCCTCGTCCCGCGCCGCTTCATCGAGGAGGTGAGCGAGCGGGTCCTGGCCGACGGATCGATCCGGACGCCGCTGGACGAGGCCGACTGCCGCCGCGCGATCCGCAGCCTGCGCGCCCGCGGCGTCCGCAGCCTGGCCGTGTGCCTGCTCCACGCCTACCTCAACCCCGCCCATGAGCAGCGCGTGGCGGCGCTGGCGGCCCAGGAAGCGCCGGAGATGACGGTGACGCTCTCCCACGAGGTCTCGCCCACCTTCCGGGAGTACGAGCGGACCTCGACCACCGTGGTCAACGCCTACGTGATGACGGCCGTCCGGACCTACCTGCACGGCCTGGCCACGGCCCTGGCCGGTCGCGGTTACCGCGGGCGGCTGTTCGTCATGCAGTCCTCGGGGGGCATCGCCACCGCCGAGGCCATGGCCCGCTACCCGGTGCGCATGATCGAGTCGGGGCCGGCCGCCGGCGCCCTCATGGCTGCGGTGTACGGCGAGCTGACCGGCTTCCGCGACCTGATCGCCTTCGACATGGGCGGCACCACGGCCAAGCTGGCCCTGATCGAGCAGGGCCGGCCGGCCACCACCACCGGATTCGAGCTGCACCGCGTGAACAACGCCCCCGGCAGCGGGCTGCCCATGAACATCCAGGCCATCGACCTGGTGGAGATCGGGGCCGGGGGCGGCTCCATCGCGCGGGCCCGCCTCGGCGTCATCGCCGTCGGGCCCGAGAGCGCCTCGTCCACGCCCGGCCCGGCCTGCTACGGCCGCGGCGGCGTCGAGCCGACCGTGACCGACGCCAATCTGGTTCTCGGGTACCTGAACCCGGAGGAGTTCGCCGGCGGGGCGCTGCGGCTGGATCCGGCGGCCGCGGCGCGCGCCATCGAGCGCGTGGCGGGGCCGCTCGGGCTCGAGCTGGCCGCCGCCGCCTGGGGCATCCACCAGATCGTCACCACGAACATGGAGCTGGCCACCCGGGTCGTCTCCATCGAGCGCGGCCGTGACCCCCGCGACCTCACGCTGGTGGCCTTCGGGGGTGCCGGACCGGCCCACGGTTGCCGGCTCGCCCAGGCGCTCGGGATCCCGCGCGTCCTCCTGCCGGCGGCCGCGGGCGTCACCGCGGCCATCGGCCTGCTGGCTGCCGAGCTGCGGTTCGACGTCGCCCGGACGTGGGTGGTGCGGCTGGACGCGGCCGATCCGGCGCGGGTGACGGCGATGTACGAGGAGATGGCGCGCCAGGCCGAGGCGGTGATCCGCGACGCCGCCGTGCGGGGCGCCGTCCGCCTGGTGCGCGAGGCCGACGCCCGCTACGTCGGCCAGGGCTACGAGCTGACGGTGCCGGTCCCGGCCGGGAACCTCGACGCCGCCGCCCTCCGGGACGTGCGCCGGCGCTTCGACGAGGTCTACGCCGCCCGCTACGGCTACGCGAGTCCCGAGGAACCGGTGGAGATCGTCACCTGGAAGCTGTCGGCGATCGGCGCCACCCCGCGGGTGGCGCTGGCCAAGGCCGCGGCCGGGGAGGGCGAGGCGCTCAAGGGGCGGCGCCGCGCGTGGTTCCCGGAGACCGGCGGCTGGACCGACACGCCGGTCTACGACCGCTACCGTCTGGCGGCCGGCCGTACGCTCCAGGGCCCGGCGATCGTCGAGGAGCGCGAGTCCACCACCGTGCTGCCGCCCGGGGTGGAGGCGACGGTGGACGCCTACGGCAACCTGATCGCCGGCGTGCCGCGCCCATGATCGATCCCATCACGCTGGGCGTCGTCTGGGGAGCGCTCGGCTCGATCGCCGTCGAGATCGGCACCACCGTGCACCGCACGGCCTACTCGGAGCAGGCCCGCGAGGGGCAGGACTTCTCCGTCGCGCTCTTCGACCGGCGGGGCCGCATGGTGGCCCAGGGGCCGTACTCGCCGGGCCACATGGGGGCCATGTCGTTCGCCGTCAAGAACGCGCTGGCCGCCCACCCGGTCGAGACGCTGCGGCCGGGCGACGGGATCCTGCTGAACGATCCGCTGCTCGGCTCCGGCCACTTCCCGGACTTCTTCGTGACCCAGCCCGTCTTCCACCGCGACGAGCTGATCGGCTTCGCCGTCAACATCGTCCACCACACCGACGTCGGCGGGCAGCGGCCGGGCAGCCAGGGCGTGACCGGCATCTTCGACTACTTCCAGGAGGGACTGCGCATCCCGCCGACCAAGGTATGGCGGGAGTACCGGGAGGATCCGGCGGTCATCGGCATCATCGCCGCCAACACCCGGACGCCGGACCGCGTGCTGGGCGACCTCCGGGCCCAGCGCAGCGCGCTGCGGGTGGGTGAGCTGCGGCTGATCGAGCTCGTCGAGCGCTACGGCCGCGATACGGTCTTCGCGGCCATGGAGGAGATCCTGGCCCGCACCGAAGCCGCCATGCGCGCGGCCATCGGCGCCATTCCCGACGGCGTCTACGCCTTCGAGGACTGGCTGGACGACTACGGGCCGGGAACCCCACCGCTCAGGGTGGCGGTCACGGTCACCGTGGCCGGCGACACGATGACGATCGACTACGAGGGCTCGAGCCCCCAGACGCCGTCGGGGCTCAACTCCTACATCAACTACACGCGCTCGTACTCCTACGCCGCCGCCAAGTGCCTGACCGACCCGTTCGGCCCGATGAACGAGGGGGCGCTCCGGCCCATCACCGTCCGGGCGCCCGAGGGCTCGTTCCTGAACCCGCGCCCGCCGGCCGGGGGCGGACCGCGCGCGCTCATCTGCTACCGCCTCTTCGAGGCCGTGCTGGGCGCGCTGGCTCCGGCCCTGCCCGAGCGCGTCGCCGCCGCCGCCTCGCACATGGCCAACCCGACGTTCGGCGGCCGCGACCGCGCGCGCGGCCGGTCGTTCGTCGCCTACGAGCTTGTGCTCTCCGGAACGGGCGCCCGCGCCACCCGCGACGGCTGCGAGGCGATGGCCTGGGCCTTCAACGCCTCCAACATCCCGGTGGAGGCCCAGGAGGCGCGCCACCCGATCGTCGTCGAGCGGTTCGAGCTGATCCGCGACTCCGGCGGGCCCGGCACGTTCCGCGGCGGGTGCGGGGTCCGGCGCGACATGCGCTTCCTGGCCGAGGACGGTAAGCTCACCAACCTGACCGACCGCCAGAAGTTCGCGCCCTGGGGCCTGTTCGGCGGCCGGCCGGGCCGGCCGGGCCGGACGGTGATCAACCCCGGGCCCGGCGAGCGCGTGGTGCACAGCAAGGAGTCCACCGACTTCCAGTACGGCGACGTGATCTCGTTCCAGCAGGCCGGGGCCGGGGGCTACGGCGACCCGCTGGACCGGGATCCCCGGCGGGTGCTGGAGGACGTGCTGGACGAGTACGTGTCGGTCGAGGCCGCCGGCCGCGACTACGGCGTGGTCCTCGTCGGCGAGGGCCTGGACCTCCGCGTCGACGAGTCGGCCACCCGCGAGCTGCGCCGCGTCCTTCGAGCGCGGGCCGTGCCCGGCCAATCCGCAGGGGACGATTCAGAGGCGTCGTCGCGTGCCGCCCCGATCGAGAGATGATCCGGTTCACGCCCGAGCAGGAGGAGTTCCGGCGGGCCGTCGCCCGGTTCGTGGACGCCGAGGTCGTGCCGGCGGCGGCCGAGATGGACGAGCAGGCCGAGTTCCCCCGTGCCCTGTTCCGCCGCATCGGCGAGCTCGGCTACTTCGGGCTCCGCTACCCCGAGAAGTACGGCGGTGCCGACGCCGACATGGTCACCTACTGTCTCTTCGCCGAGGAGCTCGGCCGCGGCTCCATGTCGCTGGCGGCGGCGGCGGCCATGCAGTCGCTCATGGGGACGTTCTTCATCTACCGGTACGGGACGGAGGCCCTGCGCCAGCGCTACCTGGTTCCGGCCCTGCGCGGCGAGCTGGTGACGACCTTCGCGCTGACCGAGCCCAACGCCGGCTCGGACGTGGCCGGCATCACGACCCGGGCCGAGCGGCGGGGGGACCGGTGGGTGCTGCGGGGCGCCAAGACCTGGGTCACCAACGCCCCCGTCGCCGACGTCCTCACCGTCGCCGCCAAGACCTCGCCCGAGCGGGGCCTGCGCAACATCGCGCTGTTCCTGCTCGACCGGGCGATGCCGGGCATCGCGCTGGGCAAGAAGATCGAGAAGATCGCGGTGCGGGCTTCGGAGACCGGCGAGATCCGGCTCGAGGAGGTCGAGGTGCCGGCCGAGCACCTGCTCGGCGGCGAGACCGGCGGCGTGGAGAAGATCGGCAGCATCCTGGCCGAGATCCGGATCATGACCGCCGCGCTCTCGGTGGGTCTGGCCCGGGCCGCTTACGACGCCGCCCTGGCCTACGCGCGGGAGCGGCAGGCGTTCGGCCGGCCGATCGTCGAGCACCAGGCCATCGGGTTCAAGCTCGCCGACATGGTCACGTCGCTGCACGCCGCGGCGCTGATGACCTACCAGGCGGCCGGCGCGCTGGACGCCGGCCGGCCGGTCGGGCGGGAGGCGGCGATGGCCAAGCTCTTCGCCTCCGAGACCGCGGTCCGCGTCACCGACGAGGCCGCCCGCATCTTCGCCTCCTACGGTCTGGCCTCGGAGTACCCGGTCCAGCGCTACTTCCGCGACGCCCGGTTCCTCTTGCCCGGGGGCGGGACCTCCGAAATCCTGCGCCTGGTCATCGGCCGCGAGCTCGACTGGCGGCGCGGGGACGTATTCTCTTAGGAGGCGTCATGCCCGGCCCCTCCTCCGCGATCCTGACCGCGATGTACGCCGGCGACACCGACCGACTGGCGGCGCTGCTGGCTGCGCGGCCGGAGCTGGACGTCTTCGAGGCCGCCGCCGTCGGGGACGCGGCGCGCTTGCGGCGCCTGCTGCGCGCCGACCCGGCGCTGGTCCGCGCCCGGAGCGCCGACGGCTGGACCGCGCTCCACCTGGCCGCCTACTTCGGCCACGGCGACGCGGTGGAGCGGCTGCTGGCGGCCGGGGCCGACCCCCGGGCGCTGTCCTCGAACCGGCTGCGGAACACGCCGCTGCACGCCGCGCTCGCCGGTCGGGGCAACGTCCGGATCGTGGCCGCGCTGCTGGCGCGTGGGGCCGACGTCAACGCGCTCGCCGCCGGCGGCTTCCGGCCGCTCCACCTGGCCGCCGCCCGCGGCGACCTCACGATCATCGAGATGCTTCTGGTCCGCGGCGCCGACGCCCGGGCGCGCACCGAGGACGGGCGCACGGCGCGCGTGGTGGCCGAGGAGCACAACCAGGCGTCGGCCGCCCGGCGCCTGCGAGGGGAAGAACCATGAGACAGGTGGCCCTCGTCGGAGCCGGCGTGTCCCGGTTCGGGGTCCGCCGGGCCTCCTACCGCGACCTCATCTGGGAGGCGGGCAAGGCCTGCTTCGACTCCGTTCCCGGCGCGCGACCCCGGGACCTGGACGGCCTGGTCGTCGGCACCGTGATGCCGGAGCGGACGGCGTTCCAGAGTCACATCGCCTCGCTGGCGGCCGAAGCCCTCGGCGTCCGGCCCTCGACCCTCAGCGCGCGGACCGAGCACATGTGCGCGTCGGGAACGGTGGGGATCCGCTACGCCTACGCCTTCATCGCCGCCGGCCTGGCCGACGTGGTGATGGTCCTGGGGGTGGAGAAGCTCAACCAGCCCCACGGGGGCGAGGCCATCCTCAACATGGGCGCCGGCGTCGACCGGGAGTGGGAGGCGGCGTTCGGACTCACCGCGCCGCCCTGCTTCGCGCTCGCCGCGCAGCGCCACATGGCCCGCTACGGCACCACCGAGGAGCACCTGGCCGCCGTCAGCGTCAAGAACCACACCCACGCCTCCAAGAACCCCAACGCCCACTTCCAGAAGGGCGCCACGCTCGACCAGGTGCTCTGCTCGCGGATGATCGCCACCCCGCTGCGGCTGTTCATGTGCTCGCCGATCACCGACGGCGCCGCCGCCGTCATCCTGGCCGGGGCCGACCGGGCGCGCGACTTCACCGACCGGCCGGTCTGGATCCGCGGGACGGGGCAGGCGCTCGACGGCTTCCAGCTGACCTCGCTGCCCCCGGACTACGCCGAGTGGCCGGCGCTCCGGCGGGCGGCGGAGTCGGCGTACCGCATGGCCGGCATCGGGCCCGGTGACGTCGACGTGGCCGAAGTGCACGACTGCTTCGCCATCGCCGAGCTGATCGCCTACGAGGAGCTCGGGTTCTGCCCCAAGGGCGAGGCGGGGCCGTTCGCCGCCGCCGGCCGGAGCGACTACGGCGGCGACGTCGTGGTCAACCCGCGCGGCGGCCTGATCGGCTGCGGCCACCCGCTGGGCGCGACCGGCGTCGCCCAGGCCGCGGAGATCTTCGTGCAGCTCCGGGGGGAGGCCGGCGCGCGCCAGGTGCCCGACGCCGCGATCGGCCTCACCCACAACAACAGCGGCATGGGCGAGCACGTGGTGATGATCTATGCGCGCGACTGAGGGGCTGCGGTCGAGCGCCGGCTCGGCCGGCGCCACCCTCCGGGGGGAGGCCCCGGAGGGGGCCCGTGGCCCCCTCCGACCGTGAGGTCTATGGGCCGGAGTGAGCCGGACGGGATCAGAAGCGTGGCGGTGCTCGGGCCCGGCCGAATGGGGCGGCAGATCGCTCTGACCTGCGCGCTCGGCGGCTGTCGCGTCCAGCTGGTGGACCTCAAGCCACGGCCGGCGCCGCGGGCGGCGCTCGAGGACGCCCGGCGTGAGATCGCCCGCGACCTCGGCCTGATGGTCGAGGAAGGGCTCGTGGCCGACGGCGAGGCGGGCGCCGCGCTCGACCGCATCGAGGACCGCCTGGACCTGGACGGCCTCGAGACGGCCGGCTTCGTGCAGGAGGCGGTGCCGGAACTCCTCGACCTCAAGCGCGACGTCTTCCGCCGACTGCACGGCCGCCTGAAGCCCGAGACCATTCTGGCCTCCACCTCGTCGACGATCTCGCCCCGGCACCTGGCCGACGCGGTCGACGGCCCGCAACGGTTCCTCGTCGCCCACTGGCTGAATCCCGCCCACGTCATCCCCCTGGTCGAGGTGGTGCCCGGCGCTGCCACCGACGCGGCGGTCGTGGACCGGACCGTCGCCTTCCTCACGCGGCTCGGCAAGGCGCCCGTCCGGTGCGCCGACTCGCCCGGCTTCATCGGCTCGCGCCTGCAGGTGCTGCTGATGAACGAGGCGGTGCGGCTGGTGGAGGAGGGCGTGGCCGGCCCCGAGGACGTGGACCGGGCCATCCGCGCCGGCCTCGGCTTCCGGTACGCGAGCCTGGGCGTGTTCGAGTTCATCGACTGGGGCGGCGTGGAGATCCTGCACCGGGCGGGGCATTTCATGGCCCGGGCCACCGGCGAGGACCGCTTCCGGCCGCCCCGGCTGGTCGAGGACAAGATCGCGCGCGGCGAGCTCGGCCCCCGCACCGGCCGCGGGTTCTACGACTACCCGGTCGGGGTCCGGGAGCCGTTCGAGACGGCCGCCCTGCGCCGCCTGCTCCGGCGGCTCAAGCGCGAGCGGGAGGGGTCGTGAGTTACTTCCGCGCCGTCGACCCGTTTCCGCTCCAGTCCCCCGAGGACACCCGTCTGGCCGACTTCTACCGGCACCTGGGCGCGGGGCGGCTGACCACCACGTGTTGCGAGGGCTGCGGCCGCGTGGCCTGGCCGCCGCGCCTGTTCTGCCCGGCGTGCCGCGACGACCGGGTGAAATGGGTCGACCTGCCCGGCGAGGGGAGCGTCCACGCCTTCACCGTGCAGGAGACTGGCCTCCCGGTAGGCTTCGAAGGACCCCGTGTCTTCGCCGTCGTGGCCGTCGGCGACCACCGGATCTTCACGATCGTCACCGGCGTCGATCCGGCCCGCGTGCAGGTCGGCGACCGCGTGCGCTTCACCCCGCTGCGCGTGGCCGACGACCCCCGCGGCCAGCCGCGCTGGCTGGTCGCCTTCACCGCGGCGCCATGAGACCCATCGAGGTCGGCGTCATCTCCGACACCCACGGCCTCGTGCGGCCGGAAGCGCTGGCGGCGCTGCGAGGGGCCGACCTGATCGTCCACGCCGGGGACGTCGGCGCTCCCGACGTGCTGACGCGGCTGGCGACGCTGGCGCCCGTCACTGCCGTGCGCGGAAACAACGACCACGGTTCCTGGGCCGAGGCGCTGCCGGAGACGGAGCTGGTCGAGGTGGGCGAAGCCCGGCTGCTCGTCGTGCACGACCTGGGCCGGCTCGACCTGGATCCGCGCGCGGCCGGCGTCCACGCCGTCATCTGCGGACACAGCCACGTGCCCCAGGCGGCGGTGCGCGACAGTGTGCTCTACCTCAACCCCGGCAGCGCCGGACCCCGCCGCTTCCGCCTGCCGGTGGCGGTCGCCCGGCTCACCGTGGACGGCAGCCGCCTGGCCGCCCGCATCGTCACCCTGGAGCCGGGCGCGTGAAGGTCCTGATCGCCAAGCCGGGTCTCGACGGCCACGACCGCGGCGCCAAGGTCGTCGCCCAGGCGCTGCGCGACGCCGGCCTGGAGGTGCTCTACACGGGGCTCAAGCGGACGCCGGAGGAAATCGCGCGCGCCGCGGTCCAGGAGGACGTGGACGTGGTCGGCCTCAGCATCCTGTCCGGCGCCCACCTGCCGCTGGCCCGCCGGGTGCTGGACGCGCTCCGTGCGCAGGGCGCTCCCGACATCAGGGTGGTGGTCGGCGGCATCATCCCGCCCCGCGACGTGCCGGCGCTGCTCGCCCTCGGCGTCCACCGCGTCTTCCCGATGGGGACGCCGCTGCCGGAGATCGTGGCCGCCTTCAAGGAGGAGAGCCGAACATGCGAGAGGTGATCCTGCAGGCCGGGATTCCGGTCAAGCCGGTGTACGGCCCCGAGGACCTGCCCGGCGTCGACTTCGAGCGCGATATCGGGCGGCCGGGCGAGTATCCGTACACGCGGGGCATCCACCGGCACATGTACCGGGAGCGGCTGTGGACCATGCGGCAGTACATCGGCTTCGGCACGCCGGCCGAGACCAACGCCCGCTTCAAGTACCTGATGGCCCACGGCCAGGACGCGCTCAACGTCGCCTTCGACCTGCCCACCCAGCTCGGCCTCGACTCCGACGACCCGCGGGCCGAGGGCGAGGTGGGGATGGTCGGCATGGCGGTGGACTCGCTGGCCGACATGGAGGAAGCCTTCGCCGGCATCCCGCTCGACCGGGTGAGCGTCTCGCTCACCATCAACGGCATGGCGGCCCCGATCACCGCCATGTACTACGCGGTGGCCGACAAGCAGGGCGTCCCCGCCGACCGGGTGGTGACGACGCCCCAGAACGACATCCTCAAGGAGTTCATCGCCCGCGGCACCTGGATCTACCCGGTGGAGCCCTCGCTGCGGCTGGTGGCTGACCTCATCGAGTACTCGGCCCGCCGCTACCCGCGCTCCAATCCGGTTTCGGTGTGCGGCTACCACATCCGCGAGGCCGGCTGCACCACCGCCCAGGAGATGGCCTACGGGCTGGCCATCGCCGCTGCCTACGTCGAGCTGATGCTGGCCCGCGGCATGGCGGTGGACGAGTTCGCGCCCCGGATCTCGTTCAACTTCACCTGCTGGGGAAAGATCTTCGAGGAGGTGGCCAAGTTCCGGGCCGGCCGCCGGCTGTACGCCCGGATGATGCGCGAGCGGTTCGGCGCCACCCACCCCCGGTCCTGGATGTTCCGGACGCTGATCGGCGGCGGCGGCTCGGCCTTCACCGTCCAGGAGCCGGAGAACAACATCGTCCGCGGCGCCTACATCGCGCTGGCGGCCGCGCTCAGCGGCGCCCAGACCATGGCCCTGCCCACCTACGACGAGGCCTACACGATCCCCTCGGCCAAGGCCCAGCTGATCGCGCTCCGGACCATGCAGATCTGCGCCGAGGAGTCGGGCGCCGCCGACACGGTCGACCCGCTGGGCGGCTCCTACTACGTCGAGGCGCTCACCTCGGCCATGGAGGACAAGATCCGGGAGGAGCTGGCCCGGGTGGAGGCGATGGGCGGCATCGTCGAGGCGGTCAAGTCGGGCGCCATCCAGGCCGAGGTGGCGCGCCAGGCCTACCTCTTCGAGCAGAAGATGGTCTCGGGAGAGATCCGGAAGGTGGCGGTCAACTGCTACGTCGGCGAGGACGCGGGCCGGGCGGATCCGGAGCTGGCCCTGCACCGGTTCGACCCCGAAGTGGCGG
Organism: Binatia bacterium; assembly: GCA_035574035.1. Classification (GTDB taxonomy): domain Bacteria; phylum Methylomirabilota; class Methylomirabilia; order Rokubacteriales; family CSP1-6; genus DATLZL01. The sequence goes on from DATLZL010000579.1 coordinate 11,313, forward strand.
CGGCCCAGGTGGCGAAGCTCCAGCGCGTCCGGCGCGAGCGGGACGGCGCCGCGGTCCGGGCGGCGCTGCGACGCCTCGGCGACGAGGCGCGCGGCACCGGCAACCTGATGGAGCCGATCCGGGAGGCGGTCGAGGCCTACGCCACCCTCGGCGAGATCGCCCAGGCGATGAAGGACGTCTTCGGCGAGCACAAGGAGCCCGTCCGGTGGTGAGCCGGTGAGCGGACGCCCGGCGGTCCTGGGCCGGCCCGTTCCCCGCCGGGACGGACCCGACAAGGTGACGGGGCGCACCCGCTACCTGCACGACCTCGTGGTGCCGCGGATGCTCCACGGCAAGATCTTGCGGACGAAGCACCCGCACGCCCGGATCGTCCGCGTGGACACCCGCCGCGCCCGGGCGCTGCCGGGCGTCGTCGCCGTCATCACCGCCGAGGACGTCGTGCAGCACCCCTTCGGCTTCGCCCGCGATCACCCCGCGCTCAAGCGGGGCAAGGTCCGCTCCATCCGGGACGAGGTGGCGGCGGTGGCGGCCGAGACGGCGGCCATCGCCGAGGAGGCGCTCGGCCTGATCGAGGTCGAGTACGAGCCGCTGCCGGGCGTCTTCGGCCCCGAGGACGCGCTGCGGCCCGGCGCGCCGCTGGTCCACGAGGAGCGGGGCACCAACCTGACCGACCTCCGCTACGCCTTCGTCCACGGCGACGTGGACCGCGCCTTCGCCGAGGCGGCGGTGGTGGTCGAGGGCGAGTACCGGCTGAACTTCGTCACCCCGGCCTGCCTGGGCACGATGGTGGCCATCGCCGACTGGGACCCACAGGGCAACCTCACGATGTGGTCCACCACCCAGGTGCCCTTCCTCTACCAGCGCGACCTCGGCCAGGCCCTCGGCATCGGCGGCGACCGGGTGCGCGTGATCCAGCCGCCGGTCGGCGGTAACTTCGGCCGGGGCCTCGACCTCTACCCGATCGACGTCATCGCCGCGCTCCTGGCCCGGGTCGCCCGGCGGCCGGTCAAGATCGAGTTCGAACGCCTGGAGGAGTTCATCGCCTGCCCCACGCGCGAGCCCTGCCGCATCCGGCTGCGGACGGCCGCCGCCGCCGACGGGCGGCTGCTGGCCCGCGACGCCCACGTGACGATCGACGCCGGCGCCTACGTCTCCTGGGGGGCGACGACTCCGACGGTCATGCTGGCGACGGTGGCCGGCCTCTACCGCTGCCCGGCGGTGCGCTTCGACACCACGATCGTCTACACGAACAACCCCTCCTCCGGCTCGATGCGGGGCTACGGCAACCTGGAGTCCACCTTCGCGGTGGAGTCGCAGATGGACGACCTGGCCGAGCGGCTGGGCCTCGACCCGCTCGAGTTGCGGCGGCGGAACGCGACGCGCCCCGGCGACGTGACTCCGCAGGGCTTCGTCGTCACCTCCTGCGCCCTGGCCGAGTGCCTGGACGCCGTGGCCGAGGATCTCGTGCGGGGCGCGCCGCCGCCGCCGCCCGGGTGGCGGCGGGGGGTGGGCTACGCGGCGATGTTCCACGTCGGGGGCGGGGCCCGCATCTACCGCTCCGACGGCTGCGGCGCCATCGTGAAGGTGGACGACTTCGGGAAGGTCTCGCTGCTCACCGGCGCCACCGAGATCGGCCAGGGTGCGGAGACGGTGCTGGCGATGATCGTGGCCGAGACGCTCGGCATACCGGTCGAGCGCGTCGAGGTGGTGTGCTCCGACACCGCCGTCAAGCCCTGGGACGTGGGCGTCCACGCCAGCCGGACGACGTTCGTCGCCGGTAACGCCGCCCGCCTGGCCGCCGAGAAGGTCCGCCGGCGCCTGCTGGAGGTCGCCGCCGAGCAGCTGGAGGTGGCGCCGGAGGCGCTGGCCCTGGCCGACGGCTGGGTGTACGTGCGCGAGCAGCCCGCCCGGCGGCTGCCCTACGAGCGCGTCGTGCGCGCCGGCCACCTGCGCGAGCGGGGGCAGACGCTGGTGGCCGAGGCCTTCTACGACCCGCCCACCACCATGCTCGACAAGGACCTGCGGGGCAACGTGTCGGCCAGCTACGGCTTCGCCGCCCAGGCCGTCATGCTCGACGTCGAGCCGGCCACCGGCGCCG